>CAYSOK010000055.1:0-9934 GCA_964432645.1 uncultured Bacteroidaceae bacterium
ATCCATATTTTCTTTCCGTTCACTACATAGACACCCTCCTTACGAATGTTCTGCAACTTCTGTCCCAGCACATTGTAGACATCGCCCACGGCACCGTTGCCATCCGCACGAACAGACTCTATTGCAGTCGCTTCGCCCAGAGTGAGGGCATAAGGAGCGGACACACTACCCAGCACATCCGGCGTGTAAACCACGTTCTCCCGGATACCAAAGCACTCGCCCGTCTCATTGTCTACCGCCACGAAATCCACCGTCTCCGCAGCATCGCCATACACAGAAAGGAAGATCACATCGTTCACGTAGCTACCCACGCCACGGCATTCACCGTTCACGAACGCACCCACCGTGTAAACGCCGGATGCCACCTTCGTCGTCTCATCGTAAAGACTCGCGGTAACACACATCATAGAAGGATACTTATGCACATCAACACTCCACGGAGCCACACTCAACGACAAGCGACGAGCATACAGCGCCTTCGCCTTGGAGACAATGCTGTTGTTGTACACAAACTGCTTATCCGATACAGACTTATACAAATAGCCCTGTCCCGGAGTCAGTGTCGTTAACGAGCCGACCCACGCACCGTCCGTGAACTCTGCATAACCGGATGTCAGGTTGGTGATGTAGTCACCCTCCTCTACCTCCAGATTGGCAAGAGCCTCGCCGATGCTCATGGTTTGGTCGAGCGGATAACCCAACCAGTTCCAACCCTTTTGCAGGTAAACCGCCGTCTTGGTAGGATTGTAAATCTCACCGCTGAAGTTCAAGGACAGACCGCTCTCCGTCTGCACCTTCACAGCCTCATCCGCAGCCACAGCACCCAGTGAACCCACATAACCCAGTACCGGGTCTTTGGTCACTTCACCGTCCTGCGTCAACAAGCGACTTACACCCTCCTGCTCCAGGTCGGTGTCCGCAACCGTCTCCGACAAGTTGTGAGACATCCAGTTCCAACCCTTTGCCAACTCCACCTGCAGATTGCTCTGCTTGATGGTATAGACAAAGCTCTTCACCTCGCTCTCGCTACCGTTTACGCCCACACTCATTGCCTTTATCGTAACACTATCCGTTACAGCAATAGGACGCTCGTAAGTAAGACGTGTGGATTCACACGGACAAGAACCGTCCAGCGTATAGTAAATCGTTGCACCATCCGTCTCGCACGTCAGTGTCACGGTCTGTCCGCGATACAGAGCACTACCCGTAGCATAAGAAGCCACCACCTCGGCAACCTCCGCCAACTTGGAAGCATCCACCACGTTCACGGTGGAAACCGCCGTTGCCGTAGCATCCTCCACAGAGTAGGTAAGCGCCGTGGTTCCGTTCATCTCGCCGGATACCGTAATCGTTGCCTGACCGTTCTCATCCAGAGCCACCTCATAGACACCGTCGGAAGTCTCGCTGACATCATCATCGGATACAACCGTTGCAAAGAGTGTTGAAGCGGAACGAACCGTCAACTTCTTACCCTTGGATGCCTCGGCAGGTTGTGCTGCCACCAGCACCTGTTGCGTCAACGCATTTCCTACGTTCACAACAGAATCCACTTCTATGTTGCGAACCTTCTTCTCCACATCCAACTTCTGAGTGAAGTCCTCGGTCATCTGTATACCGGCGTAGCTCTGTACCTTCTTGGATACAATCACATACACCTCATCCACCGTACCCAAGTCCTGCTCAGTAGTCAGTGCCACGGTAGAAGCAAAGGTGCCGTTCTCCTCGGTTTCGGCATCGGAAGCCGTCACCTTGACATCCTCCAGGAACTTCTCGGAGTCGCCCGTAATCACCTTCAACTTGATGTTGTCCGCCGTCAGCGTCTCCACATCCATATACTTGGAGAAGGTAATCTCCACATCCTCCTCGTAAGCCTTCGCACTCTTCACCTCCGGCTGTGCGTTCTGCACCATACCGATATTGATTTCCAACTGCGGAGGAGGAACAGGCAACCAGTCGGAGTAGGTCGTCTGATAACCCTCCTTCTCAAACTTCACCTGCCAGAGACCCTCCGGAACATCCCAACGGTAACCACCCTGCTCATCGGTAAAGAGCGGGTTCTCCTGGGCATACTCCTCGGCATTCCAAAGAACGATGTTTTCACTCAAGTCACCGTACATATCGGCAACCGTTTCCTTATAATAACAGGTAGCCGTCACACCCGCCAAGCGGTTGCTCTGAACACCCTCGTAAACATAACCGGACGGGTCGATGCTGACATCCAGGTCGGGAACACCGGGATAATACCACACCGTCTCCTCATCCTCCTGCGGCACCTCACACTTCAAAGAGTAATACAAGCTTCTCAGTTTAGACACCTCGTGTCCCATCTCCCGGTTAAAGATAGCCGTAGCCCAGTACTTCACAATGAAGATACCCAGAGAACCGGCCATATTGATAAAGGAGAGACCGGAGGTTTCGCTCAGCGCCTCGGCAGAAGCCAACAGATTGTTCAGCAAGATGATGTCCGCATTGGTAGTGCGCCAATGATACGTGATGCCGGAACGAATACCGCTGTCGCATCCCGCAATAATCTTCAACACCTTCTCGGCATCGGTCTCACAATCGGGAAGATGGGTCAAGAGGAATACCAACTTATCCACATCTCGTGTACCCTTCTGTAGCTGAAGGATGACGTCGTAGGTAGCCACCATCTTCTTTACCACCAGACTGAACGGACCGCTCACGCTGTTGATGGCAGCATTGGTACCCGCCACGATGCGACCGTCCGCCTTCACCTCGGCAATCAAGTCTGCCTCAAAGCTGTCTTGACCCGTCACCGGAGTAGCGTTGCGGCGCTTCTCACCGAGAACCTTCACGGTAGCCAGTGCATTGGCAAACGTCTGTTTTGCCGTAGCGGCAGAGAGTTCCAGCGCCTCCTTGTAGCTCTGTACCTTCTCCAGCGTGCGGCTCACCAGAGTACCAATCTCACGTTGTTTCTTCAGAGAGAACTTATCGAAAGCGGCAGCCGCTTCCTCCAGATTGGCATCGTTGCCCAAACGGATACCGTCGCCCTCCACATCACCGTTGATAGCGATGCGAGCGGAGAAATTCATGGACGGACAAACGATGCGTATCTCCTTGGTCGTCGCACGGTAGTACGCCTTTGAGCCATCGCTCAGCGTCAGCGTACGGTAGTCGTCGGAGATGGTGATGGTATCGCTCGTACCGATGGTCACGCCCTGTGCATAGTCGGCGATACCCAGGATGTCCTGCACGTTACCGCTCTCCACGTTGCTTGCGGTGACCAGAAGAGGATCGGCAAACGCCGCCTTCAATTGCTCTATAAAAGCACGTCCCTCCTCGGCACTGTTGATAGACTGCGCCTCTCCGGCGGGGAGTGCAAACTGAGTGTTCACCTTGTTCTCCAGAGAGTTCACCAAGGTTTCGTTATACGTCTCGTCGGTATACGCCTCCACCAACTGCGAAATCAAGTCGCTGCCGGTTTCGGTAGCAGAGGTCAACGCCGCCTGAAGATTCTTCACGATGGACACGTTTTCAGCCACATAACTCGTGTCTACCACCGATTGAGTAATCATATCGTAGGACACAGCCACATTCTTGGGCACGTTGCCATCATACATATTTCCAAACTCAGCGTTCGCCACCCAACAATTCTTCTTGCCGTCGTAGGTGGGGGTGAGTACCGTCCACGTTCCGTTACCGGTTCTCACCTTCAGCTTCACGTTTTGGATACGAGTGGTATCGTTGTCGGTGAAGTCTATGGTGAAGGAGAACTGCTTATTATATATGTAATAGACATACTTCTGCGACTTGGTCGTGGGATTCTGATAATCGAACACCATATCGTAGTTCGTTCTTGTCTCTTGATTCCAGTGGTACATGTGTACGCGAGCCAACTCAATGGAGTTGGGATCGTACGTCAGCGACTGTGTCTCCGTCTGCACCTCCAGTCCCTGCAGCGTGGTCACCTTTGCAAAGATGTTGTGCGTGGAGAGATTGGCGGGTTCCACCAGTGTACACTCCGCCGCCCAATTACCGTTGGCGAGTGCCGTGGTCTTACCGATAACGGTAGAACCGTCGTATATCTCCACACTGCTCTTGGCGGTAGCGGTACCGGTGGCAGAGAAGGTGGGTTTGTTGATCAGAGAAGGTGCCTGAATGGCCAGATCCTGTACCTCGTAATTTGCAGAACCGATGGGTTGCGTAATCGTAACACCGTTGTAGACAAAGCGCACCGCAGCATTGGGATAGTAGGTACCGCTCACGGTCGGGATGACACAGAAGCGTACTCTCGTAGCGGAGGTTCCGGACAGAGGTACCGTGACGGTATTGTCCTTTACCTCGGCACTTGCCAGGCTGCTGCCAATCATCAGAGAGTTGGAGACAAAGGAACTTCCCTCCGGCAACGTGAAGACCACCTCCACATCACTCACACTCTCTGCATAGAGCGCCTTGAAGTCCACTTTTGCTTGCAGCGTAAGATAGTTTCCTGCCACTATGCTACTCTTGTTTACCGTAAACGCCGTTGCGGTACCGGTGTAGCTCAACTTCGTTTCGTCGAAGAAGGGCACCAGAGCATTCTTCACCGTAGTGATTTCGCCGCTACGTACCACCACACTGTTCTGCACATAGTCGGTGTTGCGTACCAAACCGGATGCTGCCAAAGAGCTCAGTTTGTTGAGGGCATTGAAGGAACTGCTCTCGCCCATGGAAACCAAAGAATAGGAACCGTCCGTCAGTTCGCTGAAGGTGATGGTACCGTTGTCATACTTGGCTTGCTGCACAAAGGCACCCTTGGCATCGTAGAGCATAGCCACCACTCCCGTGTTCTCCGTCTGCGTGTAACTAGCCTTCAAGCCGCCCAATTGCAGAATGGGGAGTGTGACGGAGGCACGATTGCGTGCGTTGATGGTGCCCTCTGCCGTAACCGCCGCAAAAGATGCGGTCTTGCTTGTAGCAGTGACTTGTATCACATCGTACTCGTCCACCTCCTCCTGGAGAACAATCTCCGGATACTGCACGCTGAAGGACTTGATAGTCTTCTGCTTGGTGGCGTTGTAGAGGGAGTAAGTGATGTTTTCGTAGTCGCTGTACCAGTCTTGCACCTCAGCCTCAGCACCCTTCTCCACACTCTCCGTATAGGTGAAGCCCAGAGAGATGACGGCACCGGAAACAGACTTAATCGATACATCGCCCAGGTCTACGGTAGCGCTATTTATGAGACTGTCTGCCAGCACGATGTTTTGTGCCACATACTCCTTGGAGGCTATGCGGATATCGGTGGGAGCTGCATAGGCTTCTATCTTAAAGGTACCCGTAGAACCGGTGGTTGCCACCAGTGCCTTGGAATAGGTGCCGTTCAGCACATGAGACAGGGTGAGGGTGACACCGGAGACGGGTTGGTCGGTGGTGATATCGAGGATGCGTCCGGTGACGATGTGTTTCGGATAGTCCGTCAGCGTCACCACTATCTCGTTCGTTCCGTTCTGTACCGTATAGGTGGAGTCGGCGGGGAAGAGATATTGTACGCCCAGTGACTTGGACAGGGAGAGGGAGTAGCGTACGCTGTTTCCCTCCACTTGTGCTGTCAGCGAACTGCCTTGGTTCAGGTAGTTGCCGTTTTCGTCGTACCACGATACGGTCACTTCGTCGGTCACATCTTTGCCCTCGGGGGTCTGCACCTTGAGGGTGAGTTTCTGCAGGGTAAGGAGGTGGTCAAAGGTGAGACTTACGTCCTTCCCGGCGATGGCGATGGAGTCGATGCTTGCCAGTACCGTACCCTCCGAGGTCTTCAGAGCGGCGTTGTAGCGGGTGTTGTTCACCAGATTGTTGAACACGTAGTGGATGCGGTCGGTGACCACATATTTATACTTCTGTCCGCTCTTTATGTTGGTCAACTCCAGGGTCATGTTCTTATAACGACCGTCGCTGCACTCCTCCGGGAGGTTCAGCTCCAGACTGTGGACACCGTCCTGTATGGGGAGTATCGTATAGTTGCTCCAGAATTCGTCTGCCTCATAGAGTTCTACCGATGTCGCAGGGACATACACCACGAGACTGTCGGAGATTTCCCGGAAGACATTGTCTCCTACCGTTGGCGGTATGACCGAATAGAGGGTCATCTCGCTCAGTTTCGGGCAGCTATAGAAGGCTCCGTTCTCCAACCTTTCGATGGTGGCGGGAAGAATCACTTGCGCAAGGGTAGAATGGTATTCGAAGGTCCAACTCGGGACACTTTCGGCACCGGTGGTGCGGCTCATATCCACGACACTACAGTTCGAATAGTTCATCAAAGAGTAGAAATCGTCATCGGTCATCTTTCCGGCAATCGTTATGGAGGTCACCTGTGAAGCGTTGGAACTGCCGCCTATGACGGTGTTGATGGCGCTGTACATGTCTCCGGAGATGAAGTCATCGACAATCACCTCGCCGTTGAGGCTGTCCCAAGCGTTGGCTCCGGGATTGGAGGGAACGGTCGGATTGTATTCGTACACGGCGTAGAGGGTGGTGTTGGCTCCGGACATGGTGTATTTCAACTTAAAGGAGTTGGACAGCACTTCGCCGTCGGCACTCTCCCAGCGCTTAAACGTGAAACCGTCGGTGGCGTAAGCGTAAAGGGTACGCGTATCGCCGTCCTGAACGGTCAACGGGTTGGTGGAAGCGTTAAAGGTTCCTGCTCCGGAGGGTTTGCTCACAAGAGTGAGCTTGTGTTTCGTCACCGGCACCGAGGGGTTGCCCGGAGTGGCGGGATCAAAGCTGAACACGGCCGTGAGTTGCACATCGCGCTCGGGCACGGTGTACGTGAAGCTACGGCTTGTGGACACCACATTGCCCTCATCGTCCTTCCAGCATTCAAAGGTACTGCCCTCCACAGGGACAGCGGTTAGGGTCACGCTGCTGTTGGCGGTGTAGTTACCAGCCCCCGAGAGCGTTCCCATGCCTTTGGGTTGAGCGGCAAGGGTCAGGTTCCCTGCCCGCGCGGGGGCGGACAAGGAACTCAGCCACAATATTATTATGTATATATAAAATACAATTTTCTTCATGTCGAAATGTATTTATCGTTCTACTTTCTCAAAATCTTCTGACCGTTCTTTATGACGATGCCCTTCGCAGCGGTACCGTCTATGCGCTGACCGTTGAGGTTGTAAACGGGTTCGTTGTTGCCTTCGGCTGCGCGTACGGCATCGATTCCGGTTTGCTCGTTGGCCTCGGTGAAGTGCAGATAGAAGCGACCGTTCTGTTCGCCGGCGTCGGCGCTAAAGGTGTATCCGTTCTCTGCATCTACGGTGGTGAAGGTGCCGTTCAGTCGGTCTTCCAGTACCACGCCTGCGGGGGCGTTGTTGCCGAGGAGAATGGTGTATTCTCCGGCGGTTCCTATGTAGAGACCGAGTTCTATCACAGCGCTACCCAACGGGCGTTCGTTGATGGCGTAGTGTACATCGCCGTTTACCGTATAGATTTGCGGCATCTGTGCGTCTTCGCTCATAAACTTGACGGCATCGCAACTCAACTCGTAGGCTACGGATGCGCTTTCGTTGAGTACCACGCGGGTGCGGTCGGTGTTCTCGCCGTTGGTCAAGAGTATGTTGTAGACGGTGCGTGGGGTGACCACGGAGGCGTCTCTAGCGGCGGCTGCACGGGCATCGAGTGTGCGGGCATAGCGGTCGGTTTGTCTACCTTCGGTACTGAAGGTGATGGACTCCTGATCCAGCGGGCGCTGTACGAAGAAGGCTTCGCCGGGGTTCAGGATGTAGCTATCGTCTACAGGACTGTATGCCACGTAGGTGCTGTTGTAGGAGTTCCATACGGTGATGGGGGACGTGAAGTCCATGAATCTTGTGTCGTAACAAGAGGGGTATGGATTGCCTATGAGGTTCCAGGAGCGGTTGTGCTCAAACTCTCCGAGGTTCTCTTCGAGGGCTATGGTGCGGTCGGTAGAACTGAAGATGAGTTGGCGGTTTACGCTCTCCTTCACGGGTGTGATGAGGAACTCTACGGCGTCATCGCTCTCTACGTTCGGGTTGAAGCAGCGCAGGATGTATCCCTTTCCGGCTTCGAGGGTGGCGTCTTCGCCCCGGAGTACCCAGGTGGAGTCGAGTTCACCTGCAGCTCTTTGGGCTCCGGAGTATTCGCGGATGACCCATACGGTTTCGGAGTCCACGGGGGTGATGTCGGCTACTTGTACATCAAACGGGAAGCTTACGAACTGCCACTTGTTGTTGTACAGGTGGGTCTTGAGGGTTACATTCTCGGCTCGTACCTCGCCGTTTACAATCAGGTTGTTGGATGAGCATGCGGTGCTTGCCCAGGAGGCGTAGGTACCGTCGTTGCCGTTCTCTACACGGTATTCGTCATCGAAGTACTTGGCGTAAGGAGAGAGATGCATGCTGAAGTCGTTCAGTGCCAACTTATGGGTGTTCTCTATGGTGAGATTACCTCTCTGATATACGGAATTGCCGTTTGAATCGCTGACAAATTCTTCGGTCTGCAGCAGGGAGAGGTTCGGGGTGTAATCGCTCTCTATCTCTCCGCTCAGCACCCATGTGTAGTCCTTGTTCACGGCAATGTTTTCCGGCAGATAACCGCTGGCCTTTATGTTCGGAAATTCATTCCAACCGTCCGCTAGTTTATAGTCGGCGAGACTCAGGGAGGGGACGTAAAGGGTTACATCGGTAAGGTCTACATCCTGCAACGGGCAACGGTCTTCGGTCGTAGCCGGTATCAGGGCATTGGCGTAAACGGTCTTTATATTGTTACAGCTGCGGAATGAGCCATAGCAGTTGAGCAGGGTACTCGGGAGTACCACCTCTTCCAGATAACTACAGTTTTGGAAGGCAAAGTATCCCAGATATTCCAATCCTTCCGGCAGTTCAAGGCGTGTAAGAGATTCGCATCCCTGGAATGCGGAATTTTCTATTCTCTTCACTGAACTCGGAATGGACAGGGAAGCGAGATACTTATTGTTTTCGAACGCATTAAACGGAATTACCGTAACGGTTGAGGGGATGGTTACCTCTCGCAAATTACAGTTTTCAAACATTCCGGTGGACAAGGTGGTAACGCCTTCCGGTATTTCCACTTGTGCGAGGGCACTACATCCGTAGAAGGCATAGCCACCTACAGATGAAAGGTTTGAAGGCAACGCAACGGACTCCAACGAGATATTGTCGGAGAAAGCACACGCCCCTATGCTTGTAACGGTATTCGGGATTTCGATGTTATTCAACGTTCCGTTTCCATAGAAGGCATAGCCGCCTATAGAATTCAAGTTGTTCGGAAGTACTACATTTTCCAAGAAATACCATCCATTGAATTGCTCTTCGGGAATTTCCGTATTCTGTAATCCGGACATGTCTATACCGATGAGGTTGTCCATGTCCTGCAAGTTGTCCCAATCGGTAGAGTTCAACGTACCGGTAACGGTGAGTTTGTTCACCTCCTGCAAATAGTCTACCTGTTGCAATACAAGTTGACCGAATGTTCCGGGGGTTGTTACATTGATGGTTAACTCTATGGAATCTTCCTCTACAATAGTGCATTCGCTCCAAGCATTGGCCGTACGATATTCGTGGATGCTTCCGTTCGGAACGATTACCTTCTTATAGTATGAGCCACTGAATGACTCTACAGATACAGGTGTTGCGGTATGAACACGTATCTCATGCAAACTATTGGAATAGTAGAATACAAGGGCACCTATCTGCTCCACGCTCTCCGGTATATCGATAGAGGTCAAAGCCGTTAAGTAGGCCAAACCGTAATCACCAATGTAGCGCAGTGTCTGCGGCAGATACAAATTCCGAACGTAGTAATTCCAGTTCCCGGACGCGCCTCTGTAACCAATGGAAACGACCGCATAATTTCGTCCGTCAACAAGAATGCTTGACGGAATGCTTACGGTCTCCCTACTAGGAAGGCTGTACACATCGGCAAGACCATTGGTCTCGTCCAAATAGTAGTTTATGCCGTCCAC
>CAYSOK010000056.1:0-9406 GCA_964432645.1 uncultured Bacteroidaceae bacterium
TTCGGCATGTACCACGAACCGGCTTTTTTGAGGACGTTCCACGAAACGTCCCTACCGGGTGTATACTCGCTCGTGTATGTATTCGCCATCCGGATGTGTAAATACCCACAGTGTAGGGACATTTCGTGGACAGAAAGTACTCTAAACAAAAAAAGGAAGGAATCCCGTAAGACCCCTTCCCCTAAATGAAACCCAATATCTATAAATAATGTTCTATTCCGCTTTCTGAACCTCCGTCATATTACCACTGATGGTGAGACGAACCACATCGTTCTTCGCATTCGAACGAACCGTGATACTCTTCTTAAACACACCGGCAAACTTACCCGTGCCATCATACTTCACCTCGATGGTACCCTTCTGTCCCGGACGGATAGGCTCCTTGGAATACGTCGGAACCGTACATCCACAACTCGCCACCGCCTGATGAATAATCAACGGAGCATCCCCCGTATTCGTAAAAGTAAACGTACACGTCTGCACCGCCTTGTCCGTAGAAAACGTGCCAAAATCGTGCGTCGTAGATTCAAACGTAATCTCCGCCTGCTTCGTAGCAGTCTTCGTTGTCGTAGCTTTTGTGGTCTTAACCGTCTGTGCATCGCTCACGGAACATACCCCCAAGCACAGCACAAAAAGCAATATCTTTTTCATTATACTAATCTCGTTTTAGTGATACGTTATCGTTATCGACTGCAAAAATAGAACAAGATTGTGAAAGTAACAAGCTTTTTTGGCAAAAAACAGCGAAAACAGCCGTTTTTTTCGTACTTTTGCACATTCATAACGGTTCAATGAGACCGCTCGGTACACAAATAATAGAAAGAAAATGTTGGTATTTAATACAACTTATAGAGTCCTCAATGCGGACGCCCGCAACTTTGTAATATGGGTTCATCAACGATTCATTCCGGCAGCAACGGAAGATAACACCCTGATGAACGCACGTTTAACCCGCATCCTTACCCACGGCGAGGAGGAAAGCGAATGCTTCGCCCTACAATTCGATGTGGAAGATTCCACCGTCCTACACCGCTGGTACACACGAGTAGGAGACAGCCTGCGCCAAGAGATGCAAAAGATGTTTGACGAACGAATCACGGAATTCTCCACCCTCATGGAGATCATCTCCGGAGAGTAGGAGAGAAGACGCATGGCGACAAACGTAGTAAAAGAAACCATTATATTAGGTATAGACCCCGGAACCAATCTCATGGGTTACGGAGTGCTAAAGGTGCTCGGAAACAAACCCGAAATGCTCGGAATGGGAGTCATCGACCTACGCAAACTCAATGACCCCTACCTGAAATTGGGACAGATATTCAAGCAAGTACAGAAGATTATAGATACCTATCTGCCCGATGAACTCTCCATAGAAGCCCCCTTCTTCGGCAAGAATGTCCAGAGTATGCTCAAGTTGGGTAGAGCACAAGGCGTGGCCATTGCCGCCGCCATCAGTCGCGACATACCCATACACGAATATGCCCCCCTCAAGATCAAAATGGCCATCACCGGCAACGGACAAGCCAGCAAAGAACAAGTGGCAGGCATGCTGCAACGCATCCTCAAAATATCCGACGAAGAGATGCCTAAGTTCATGGACGCCACCGATGCACTGGCAGCCGCCTACTGTCACTATCTACAGAAGGGAAGACCGCAAACCGACGGTCACTACAACAGTTGGAAAGATTTCATCGCCAAGAACAGCGATAGAGTAAACAAAGGATAATAAAGAAGTTAAGATGGAACAGAAGATAATCGATATACAGAACGGCGTAACACGTCACCCCCTCTACCGCATGGCAGAGCCCGTAAATTTGTCACTTAAAAACGGCGAACAAATAGCCATCGTAGGAAGAAATGCGAGCGGTAAATCACTCCTCGTGGATATCCTCACAGGAGCACATCCCCTTTTGGGAGATGCCCTGAAGTACGACTTCTCTCCCGCGGTGAGCAACAAGGCGTACGACAACATACGCTACATGACCTTTCGCGATAGCTACGGAGACAACGTGGACGGAAGTTACTACTACCAACAGCGTTGGAATCAGCACGATATAGATGAAAACACCCCCGTGGTAGGCGACATCCTGCAAGAAGCATACGACCTGGCTTGTGCCGGAGACCGCAAGACGGCAGCTTCCATCTATCACGACGATGCCGAGGCACAAGAGCGTTACTATCAAGCATGTGTACAACAGCGCGATGCCCTGCGCGAAAGACTCTATGAAGTGTTCCATATCGAGATGCTTCTGGACAAATACGTTATATTGCTCTCCAGTGGTGAACTGCGTAAGTTCTTGTTGACCAAGACACTGCTCTCCAATCCCCGCGTCCTTATCCTGGACAACCCCTTCATAGGACTCGACGTTCAAGCACGTGACCAAGTGAAGACACTCCTCAAGGACCTCATCGGTATGGGCAGTGTGATGGTCATCCTCGTACTCTCCAAGACCAACGATATCCCCGACTTTATCACCCACATCGTTCCCGTCGTAGACCGACGCGTAGGGGAGAAGGTGACGCGCGAAGCATACCTACGCGACCGTGCTCCCTTCCCCGACCATGTGCTGGAGCCGGAGAAGTATCAGAGCATCATCGACCTGCCCTATAAAGAGATACCCGAAGACTTTGCCGCCTGTCAGAAAGACAAGAGCGAAGTAGTCACGTTTAATAATGTCTCTATTAAATACGGTACACGTACCATATTAAAAGAATTAAACTGGGCAGTACGCAGCGGCGAACACTGGGCACTGAGCGGCGAAAACGGTAGCGGCAAGAGTACTCTCTTGAGTTTGGTATGCGCCGACAACCCCCAAGCCTATGCCTGCGACATTGTCCTCTTTGGACACCAGCGAGGACGCGGAGAAACCATTTGGGAGATAAAGAAATACATAGGATACGTATCCCCCGAGATGCACAGAGCCTACCTCAAAGACCTCCCCGCCATCGACATCGTAGCCAGCGGACTCCACGACTCCGTAGGACTCTACGTGCGCCCCAAACCCGAACAGCGCAGCATCTGCGCCTATTGGATGGACATCTTCGGCATAGGTCATGTACAAGACCAAACCTTCCTGAAACTCTCCACCGGCGAACAGCGACTCTGCCTCCTGGCACGCGCCTTCGTCAAGGATCCTCAGCTGCTCATTCTCGACGAACCCCTCCACGGACTCGACGATTATAACCGACGCCGCGTGAAGGACGTCATCGAAGCATTCTGCAAAAGACAGAACAAGACCATGGTAATGGTCACCCACTATCAAGAGGAACTCCCCAACTGTATAACGAATAGTATTTGTCTAAAAAAGAATGCATAAAAAGTGAAAAAAGAAACAGAAATCAAGTTTTTCGTGTAAAAATGATATTTTTCATTCGTTTTTTGTGGTAAAATGAAAGAAAATGCCTACCTTTGTATCGCATTACAGTGATAGATAATAATTTTGTACACTATAAACAGCGAAATAATGATAAAAGGAGGATTCAAGAAGAACCAAGGATTGTATGACTTCGCCAATGAGCACGATGCTTGTGGCGTGGGCATGATTGTAAACATCCGTGGTAACAAATCACACGAGCTGGTAGACTCTGCATTGACTGTGCTGGAGAATATGCAGCATCGTGGAGCTGAGGGCGCAGACAAGAACAGTGGCGATGGAGCCGGTATCTTGGTGCAGATTCCTCACGAGTTTATCCTGTTACAGGGTATTCCGGTACCGGAAAAAGGAAAGTATGGAACCGGTTTGGTCTTTATGCCAAAGGACGAGGCCAAGCAGAACGAGATTCTGACCATCATGATTGAGGAGATTGAGCGTGAAGGACTGAATCTGATGCATCTGCGCAACGTGCCGGTCAACTCGGAGTGCTTGGGCGATGAGTCCAGCAGTACGGAACCGGCCATAAAGCAAATCTTTATCACGGGTATGACCGATGACGATGAACTCAAGTTCAACCGTCAGTTGTACGTAATCCGTAAGAAGATAGAACACCGTGTAGAGGATAAAGACTTTTATTTCTGTTCCTTGTCCAACAAGGATATTGTGTATAAAGGTATGCTTACCAGTATGCAGCTGCGTAAGTACTTCCCCGACCTGCAGAGCGTGAACTTCACCTCCGGTCTGGCGCTGGTACACTCTCGTTTCTCTACCAACACCTTCCCGACCTGGAGCCTGGCACAGCCCTTCCGTATGTTGTGTCACAACGGTGAAATCAACACCATTCGCGGTAACCGCGGTTGGATGAGTGCACGCGAGGGAGCTCTTACAAGCGATGTGCTGGATATCAAGAGCATCTGTCCTATCTTGCAGCCCGACATGAGCGACTCTGCAAGCCTCGACAACGTGGTGGAATTCTTCACTATGGCAGGTATGACACTGCCCCAAACCATGGCAGTGATGGTACCGGAGAGCTTCAACGAGAAGAACCCTATCCCCGACGAACTGAAGGCCTTCTACGAGTATCACTCCATCCTGATGGAACCCTGGGACGGTCCTGCCGCCCTGCTCTTCACCGATGGACGTTACGCCGGAGGTATGTTGGATAGAAACGGACTTCGTCCTTGCCGATACACCATCACCAAAGATGGTATGATGGTGGTAGCCAGCGAGGTGGGAGCCATTCATATAGACCCCGTAAACGTAGAGGAAAAGGGACGTTTGCAGCCGGGTAAGATTTTGATTATCGATACCCAAGAGGGTAAGATATACTACGATGGTGAGTTGAAGCACGAAATGGCTTCCGCACATCCCTATCGTCAGTGGTTGAATACGAACTGTATTCAGTTGGAGAACCTGAAAAGCGGTCGCCACATCAGCAACGAAGTGGAGAACTACGAGCGCAAACTTATGAGCTATGGATTCGGTCAAGAAGATGTAGACCGCACCATCGTTCCGATGGCCATCAACGGCTCCGAGCCGGTAGCTGCCATGGGTAACGATACCCCGTTGGCCGTTCTGAGCGACCGTCCACAGATTTTCTTCAACTACTTCCGTCAGCAGTTTGCACAGGTGACCAACCCCGCCATCGACCCCATTCGTGAAGAGTTGGTTATGTCCCTCACCGAGTACATCGGTAAGGTAAACACCGGCATGTTGCAGCCCTCCGAGGAAAACTGCAAGATGGTGCGTCTGCCACAACCTGTTCTAAACAATACACAGTTGGATATCCTCTGTAACATCCGTTACAAAGGTTTCAATACCATCAAGTTGCCCATGCTCTTCGATATCAAGAAGGGCGAGAAGGGACTCCAGGAAGCACTCGACGAACTCTGTCGCAAGGCATCCGAGAGTGTGGACAATGAGTACAGCTACATCATTCTGAGCGACCGCGACATGGATGAAACACATGCTGCCATCCCGTCACTCCTTGCCGTCAGCGCCGTACACCACTACCTGATCAAAGAAGGTAAACGTGTGCAGACCGCTCTGATTGTTGAGTCCGGAGAGATTCGCGAGGTGATGCACGCTGCCCTGTTGTTGGGCTTCGGTGCCTCAGCCATCTGTCCGTACATGACTTTCGCCGTACTGGACAACCTGGTCAAGAACAACAAGATACAAGAGAACTACGCTACCGCCGAGAAAAACTATATCAAGGCTGTAGACAAGGGCTTGTTCAAGATTATGTCTAAGATGGGTATCTCTACCATCCGTTCCTACCGTGGAGCCAAGATTTTCGAGAGCATCGGTTTGAGCGAGGAACTCCTAAACAAGTACTTCGGAACCGGCATCTCCACGATTGGCGGTATCGGTCTCAAGCAGATAGCCAAGGATGCCATCGCCCTGCACGACATGGCCTTTAAACCGGCCGAGGTAAATGAGTTCCTGCCCAACAACGGACTCTTCTCCTTCCGCAAGGACGGTATCCTGCACGCATGGAACCCAGAGACCATCTCCACCCTTCAGATAGCCACCTCACTGGGTAGTTACAAGAAGTTTAAGGAGTTTACCCACGCCGTAGACGACAAGGAGAAACCCATCTTTATCCGCGATTTCTTCACCTTCAAGAAGGCCGCGAAACCGGTGGATATCGACCAGGTAGAGCCGGCAGAAAACATCGTAAAGAGATTTGTTACAGGAGCCATGAGTTTCGGTGCCATCTCACAAGAAGCACACGAGGCATTGGCTCTGGCTATGAATAAGATAGGTGGTCGTAGCAATACAGGTGAAGGTGGTGAAGACAACCGTCGTTTCCACGAAACCGTAGACGGCGTCTCCCTGAGCAGCAAGACCAAGCAGGTGGCATCCGGTCGTTTCGGCGTCACGGCAGAGTATCTGGTCAATGCCGAGGAGATACAGATTAAGGTGGCACAGGGTGCTAAACCGGGTGAAGGAGGTCAGCTTCCCGGCTTTAAGGTCGACGAAGTGATTGCCAAGACCCGTCACTCCATCCCGGGTATCTCCCTGATTTCACCTCCGCCTCACCACGATATCTACTCCATCGAGGACTTGGCTCAGCTTATCTTCGACCTCAAAAACGTGAACCCGACAGCAGCGGTGAGCGTCAAGTTGGTGGCAGAGAGCGGCGTGGGAACCATCGCTGCCGGTGTTGCCAAGGCCAAGGCCGATTTGATTGTTATCTCCGGAGCCGAAGGTGGTACGGGTGCATCTCCCGCCTCCTCCATGCGTTTCGCAGGTATTTCCCCGGAGATTGGTTTGAGCGAAGCTCAGCAAACATTGGTTATCAATGGCTTGCGTGGTCGTGTTCGTCTCCAGACCGATGGTCAGTTGAAGACCGGTCATGATGTCATTGTGATGGCCATGTTGGGTGCCGATGAGTTTGCCTTCGGTACACTGGCGTTGATTGTTTTAGGCTGTGTCATGATGCGTAAGTGTAACACCAACACCTGTCCGGTGGGTGTGGCTACGCAGAACGAAGAGTTGCGTAAGCGCTTCTTGGGCAAGTCAGACTACGTGATTAATTATATGATGTTCCTGGCACAGGAGGTACGTGAGTATCTGGCTCAGATGGGCTTCACTCGTTTGGAGGATATCATCGGTAGAACCGACTTGATGGAGGTGAAACCGGCCCTCAACGAGAAGACGGAGACCCTGGACTTCAGCCGACTCCTGCACAAGCCGGAGGTGGTAAACGACACGCCGCACTACGACGGTCGTCCATACACCAAGGTGAGCGAAGTGCTCGATTGCGAGATTATGGCATCGGCACACGATTCCATCGAGACCGGTCGCGAGGTACATCTCGACTTCAATATCAAGAACACCGACCGTGCCGTGGGAGCCATGCTTTCCGGAGCAATCGCCAAGAAGTATGGCGAGCAGGGACTGAACGATGCTACCGTGAATGTTAAGTTCAAGGGCTTTGCCGGTCAGAGCTTTGGAGCCTTCTTGATGAAGGGCGTTGAATTTAAGTTGGAAGGCGCTGTGAACGACTACTTCGGTAAGGGATTGAGCGGTGGTAGAATCGCCATCATGCCTCCGGTACGTTCCGGTTTCAAAGCCGAGGAGAACATCATAGCCGGTAACACAGGTCTCTATGGAGCCACCTCCGGTGAGTTGTATGTAAACGGTAGAGTAGGTGAGCGTTTCGGTGTTCGTAACTCCGGAGCCATTGCCGTGATAGAAGGTGCCGGTGGTCACTGTTGTGAGTACATGACCGGTGGTCGTGTGGTAGTACTGGGTGAGACCGGTGCAAACTTTGCGGCAGGTATGTCCGGCGGTGTAGCTTATGTATGGAACAAGAAGGGCAACTTCGACTTCTTCTGCAACATGGATATGGTGGAACTCTCCCTCATCGAGGAGTCCAGCTATCGCAAGGAGTTGCACGAGCTCATCCGCAAGCACTGGATGTACACAGGTTCAGCCCTGGCACGCACCATGCTCGATGACTGGAACCACTATGTGGAGGAATTCATCCAGGTAGTTCCTATTGAGTACAAGCGCGTTATGCAGGAAGAGCACATGCGTCGTCTGCAAGAGAAGATTGCGAACATACAACGAGATTATTAATAGGTAAAACAACAACAATACATATATAAATGGGAAATCCTAAAGCATTTCTGACCGTTCCTCGTAAGGAAGCCGGTTACCGCCCCATCAAGGAACGTGTGCAGGACTTCGGAGAGGTGGAGCAGACATTGAATACGAAAGACCGTCAGGAACAAGCCAGTCGTTGTATGGACTGTGGTGTTCCGTTCTGTCACTGGGCTTGTCCGCTGGGCAACAAGGTTCCGGAGTGGAACGACGCTCTGTACAAGGGTGACTGGGAGATGGCGTATAAGATATTGAAGAAGACGAATGATTTTCCGGAGTTTACGGGACGTATCTGTCCGGCTCTCTGTGAGAAGTCATGTGTCTTGAACCATACGATAGGTGAGCCTACCACGAATCGCGAGAATGAGTGTGCCATAACAGAGCGTGCTTACTTGGAGAGTTATGTGACGATTGAGCATCCGGTGCGCAACGGCAAGAAGGTGGCTGTGATTGGTTCGGGTCCTGCGGGCTTGGCAGCAGCCAACCAGTGTAACTTGGCGGGTTATGAGGTGACGGTATATGAGAAGAACGAAGCAGCCGGTGGTTTGTTGCGTTACGGTATTCCGAACTTCAAGCTCACGAAGGACATTATAGACCGTCGTATTCAGGTGATGGAGCAGGAGGGTGTTACCTTCCTTTACAACCAGGATATCGACTTGGAGAAGTTGCCGGAGGGTTACGATGCTTACGTCATAGCCACAGGTACGCCTCAGGCGCGTGACTTGAATATCGAAGGTCGTGAGTTGAAGGGTGTCCACTTGGCATTGGAGATGTTGTCTCAGCAGAACCGTGTGTTGGCAGGCAAGAAGTTCAAGGACGAAGAGTTGGTGAATGCCAAGGGCAAGAAGGTATTGGTAATTGGTGGTGGTGATACAGGTTCCGACTGTATCGGTACATCCAACCGTCAGGGTGCAGTGAGTGTCACTCAGATTGAGATTATGCCGAAGCCCCCGGTAGGTAAGAACCCTGCCACCCCATGGCCGCAATGGCCGGTGATTCTCAAGACCACCACTTCTCACGAAGAGGGTTGTGAGCGTCGTTGGCTGTTGAATACCAATAAGTTTATTGGTGAGAACGGAGTGTTGAAGGGTGCCGAAGTAGAGGGTGTTATATGGGAACCGAATCCAAACGGAGGTCGTCCGATAATGAAGTTGGATGGCAAGAAGGAGATAATAGAGTGTGATTTGGTACTTTTGGCAATGGGTTTCTTGAAGCCGGAGCACCCCGCCTATGCCGAGAATGTTTTCCTTGCAGGTGATGCAGCCACAGGAGCAAGTTTGGTAGTACGTGCCATTGCCGGTGGTAGAGCAGCGTTCGCCAAGTTGGATGCCTATCTCAAGAGTAAGAAGTAAGTATTCTCTTTACTATCATTGTTTATTAATCGAGAGGGAGCAGTGCATTTTTGCATTGCTCCCTAACTC
>CAYSOK010000057.1:0-9359 GCA_964432645.1 uncultured Bacteroidaceae bacterium
CGTGCCGGGTTTTTGAGGACGTTCCACGAAACGTCCCTACACTGTGGATGGCTCGTAGTTGTTTATGCAAATCCGAAACTTGAGTTTTTGACCCAAGTTTTTGTGTGTTTTCAACCGCTCAATGGGTCGGGGACAATACAAAAACAGTCTGCATACATCACGCATGCAGGCTGTCATTATAAAAAAGAGTCATATTTATTTCAAAAACCGGTTATGGAATCGATTAAGATTAGCTGAATGCTCCTTCCAAATACTTACGCGTAAGTTCATTCTTCGGGTTGTTAAACAGTTCCTTTGCATCGCCGGCCTCAATCACCTCGCCCATGTACATAAAGATGGCGTAATCTGCCAAGCGCATAGCTTGACGCAGAGTGTGAGTGACCATTACGATGGAATAATCTTTCTTAAGAGACAAGAACAACTCCTCTACCTTGCGGCTAGAGATGGGGTCCAGTGCACTCGTGCTCTCATCTGCCAACAAGTAGCTCGGTTCCACGGCAAGACTACGAGCCAAGCACAAACGCTGCTGCTGACCACCGCTCAGACGAGAAGCCGGTGAATGCAAACGATCCTTTACCTCGTCCCACAGACCTACTGCCTTCAGGTAGTATTCCACCACCTCGTCCAACTTCTTGTGACCGGATACACCGTGGATACGGCAACCGTAAGCCACATTGTCGTAGATGCTCATGGGCAGTGGGCACGGACGCTGAGGAACCAAACCGATATGACGACGCAACTCAGACAACTTACCTGCCTTGGCGCCCAATATGTCGTGGTCACCTATATTGACAGAACCTGTCATCTTGATGCCGTCTACACTGTCGTTCAAACGATTGAAGGTACGCAGAAGCGTAGACTTACCACAGCCGGAAGGACCAATGATGCAGGTAATCTTATTCTGAGGAATCTCAACACTGACATTCTTCAAAATATGATTGCCATTGATGTGTACGTTCAAGCTCTCGGTAGCCAGATGTGCATCGGAAAGGTGGGTGAACTTGTCGTTCACAGCAAAGCTTTCTTCTGCGCTCTTGCTGCCAAAGATGTTGGACAGGTGCATCGTAAATGGGTTCCGTTGTAATGTTATTGCATTCATATCGTTTGTTCTTTTGTTCTTATTTATCGTTTACGGTTGCAAAGGTACGGCAAAAAAACTCCACCGGAAATACCCGTATTGGGGTAATTGTACTACCATATATGTGGTATATGAATACAAAAAAGGTCGTCCACACGGGGCGGACGACCTTCTGAGGATGTATATAAAGTATTAATTTTCAGATGTTACTCTGACAATCCATATCCCGGGAGTGCCACATAGAAGCTACCGTTGCGGTTCGTAATCATGAGGGCACCATCGTTGTAGTCGGCAAATGAAACCAGCAAACCTCCTGCCGGGAAGGTGATGACACCATCCTTGAGTGTACCGTAGTAACTCTCGGCTTTCTCCGGTGCACCGTTCTCGATGTAGTAGTATGCCATGCTCAGTACGCTCGTCATACCGTAACCCATGTCGATACCGGTCTCCTGCTCGGCGATAATCACCTTGTCTGGGTCGGTGGCATCAATCTCCAGATAATAGCTCTTGCTTGTATCGTACTCGTCGCGGTAACCATAGTATGGATATACGGAACCGTAAGGAGCCACCAAGCGGTAGAGACCCGGTTTTACGTCGCTCTCCTGGATGGTAACTTCGTATTCTGCCGGAAGACCTAGCAGGTCGCCGATGAATACTTCACAGTAAGTAGCCTTACCCAAGGTGGTCCATGTTGCGGGGATTCCTACCTGGAAATCGATGGAGTTGAAACCGTACGGAGTGCTCTGGCTCTCATCGATGGTAGCCGTCAGGGGCACGTACACATCGTACTCAAACTTAGAGGCATCGTAACCAATCTCCATGTATGCCACACGGCTACCGTCCTCAAACGTTACCGATGTGGGGAGGGTAAATACTCCTTCCTCATCATAGGAAAAGGTAACGGGTACCGTAAGACTCCCGATGGTGTCCAGACGGTATACGGGAATGGTGAAGGTTCTCTCTTTGTTGCTCAGATTCACCTTGGTGGATATGTTGTTGTGGAAGAATACCTGTGCATTGTTGGGTACACTTGCCATCTCGTAGTCCACGCTCTCGTTACATGCTGTGAACGCAACCACAAGGCAAAGGCTCATCAGCAAACCGATAATTCTATTATAAATCTTAGTCATTGTCTGTTCCTTTTATTAATAAGATGGGTATGCATCGGTAGGATCCGGATTCATGTAGTCTCCGATAGCTGTGTTATTCTGAACCTCCAACTGGTGAATCACGAAGTTCATCCACGCCGGACGACCGTTGGTACGGAAACGGGTGTTGTCTGCCCAGTTGTTGGTGTAGGCCTCGGTGCTCTCGTATGCACGGTCAACAGACTTGTTCAGACGCTTGTAATCGTACATGATGATACCCTCGCCGAAGAACTCGATACGCTTCTGCTTGAAGATCTCGTTCACAACCTCCTCTTCGGTACTTGCCGAAGTCTTGTACTTGGCATAGCGGTAGGTGGTCATGAAGTCCGTCAACAGTTGCTTACCCTTCGCCGGATTCTGGTGTGCGGCAGCTTCTGCCTCAATCAGATACATCTCCTCGATACGCATCAATGGAATGGCTACGGCAGCACTGGTGTTCACATCGCCTGTGACGCCGCCACCCGGACGGAACTTCAGAGAAGCATAGTCGGGAAGTGCATTAAAGATGTCTGCATCGATGTACGGTTCCTGACCGCTCAACTCGGAACCCTCCGGAGCTTTGAAGGAGAGTTTACGGAAGTCGTTGTCGGAGATCTGAGAGTAGAGTTTACCGTCAATCATGACGTACTCACCGGCACTGGTGTAACCGAATTCCTCTTCGTTGCACATCCAGGATACCCAGTTTACAAGACCGGACTGAACGGCATCGTCCTCCTTCACGTTCTGCATACCCCACATCCAAGAGGAGGTGCTCAGGGTGTTGAAACCGGTCTCGGTGTTCAACCACTCTGCTCGGGTGAGCGGAGTGTTCTTACCCAGGTCGATGGCTTTACGTGCGTATTCCTCTGCCTTGGCATAGTCGGCGTTCCACATGTAGAGACGAGCAAACAGACCGTATACCACACCCAGACTCGGAAGGGTCTTGGAAGAGAGAGTCAACTTGTCGATGTGCTTCTCTGCCTCCTTGAGGTCGTTCTCCAGGAAGGTGAACATCTCCTCGTGGGTGGCACGGGGATTGTTACGAGCTTCTGCCTCGGTGGTCTCCGGAGTTACGATAGGTACGGTGAGACCAATCAGTTCGTTGCCTGCGGAGGTGATAGAGTCGGTAACATCGTTGGGCAGGAATTCATACAACTGTGCCATGGACAGATAGGTGAAGGCACGGAATGTGTGTGCTGCTGCCAGGAAACCCAACTCGGTGTCGGTAGCCGTATTCTCGTTGATAAGGCCAATCACGTTGTTGGCTGCCAAAACGGGAGCGCGGAAGAACGTCCACATGAAACGAGCCGGAGCATAGTCATAAGCCAAATAAGCGTTCTCGCACCAGAACCAAAAGTTGTTGTAGTTGCCATCGGTTGTCGGCATATCACCGCTAAAGAGGTCGGTGATGTGCATGACAGAGGGATAACCGAAGTCATAGTGACGAATACTGGAGTTCTCCATGCTGTTCACCTGAGTCAGTGTAGCCGGCATGGCCCATACCATAGCTTCTGCCGCCTTGGCAGAAGAGGACAGTGACTCCTCCGTAGCATACTCGGTGGATACTGCCTCGTCGATACATGAGGTAGTAGTCCCCAGAATTGCTCCGGCAAGTCCGCACATCAATATATATTTCTTTTTCATCATTGAATAATCTTATGGATTCATTATTAGAATGTGAGCGTTACACCACCGGAGATGGTGCGGATGGGGGAGTAGTTGGATGCTGTAGAGGCAGCACCGCCAAATCCTTCGCGAGGATCCAGTCCCTGACGCTTAGACCAGAGCCACAGGTTGTCGCCGGAAACGTACACGCGCAACTTCTGAATATAGAGGGAACGTGCGATGTGTGCCGGGAGGGTGTAACCTATGTTGATGTTCTGCAGACTCAAGTAGGATGCGCTGGTCAAGAAACGATCGCTCGAAGAGCCGTTGCGTTGGTCACCATACTGCCAACGTGGGATGTTGGAGTCCTTGTTTTCCGGTGTCCAAGCGTTGAGCACATCGGCGTGAATCATACCGCCGCGGCTACCGGAATAGGGGGATGACATGGCAAGAGCGTAGTCTGAGTCATAAACCAGTCCGCCCAATTGATAGATGAAGTCTACGGAGAAATCGAAGTTCTTGTAGCGGAAGCTGGTTCCGAAACCACCGTAAACATCCGGCAGTGAGGTGCCGCAGAGGTAGTTGGTGGCTGAGGAGTAGTCGGAGGTGGTGGTACGTTCGGTGTACTCCTTTCCGTTCTCGTCCTTCTTCGTTACATCCATGTACCAGAGAGGTACACCGGTCTCGTGGTCTACACCGGCATACTTAGGTAAGTAGAAGGTGTAGAGT
Organism: uncultured Bacteroidaceae bacterium; assembly: GCA_964432645.1. GTDB lineage: Bacteria > Bacteroidota > Bacteroidia > Bacteroidales > Bacteroidaceae > CAZUTW01. The sequence goes on from CAYSOK010000057.1 coordinate 4,540, forward strand.
GACTTACCCTCGCCGTAGAAGTAGGTGTCTTTGATGTATCCATCGTAACCCTCTACGTTGGTGGTCTTATTGTCGTCTGCCAACTTGGTAATCTTGTTTCTGTAGTGTGTCAGGTTGGCGTTGAGGCTCCAGGTGATGTCCTTGGTGCGAATCACGTCGCCTGTCAATTCCAACTCGATACCGGAGTTACGCATGTCTCCCACGTTGTCGTAGTAAGAGAGGTAACCGTAAGAGGGGGGCAACGGGAAGGAGAAGAGCATATCGGTGGTCTTGCGATAGAAGTACTCGATAGAACCGCTCAAACGTCCGTTCCAGAAGCTGAAGTCGAAACCGGTATTGAAGTTGTTCTGTGTCTCCCAGGTGATGTCGCGGTTACCCATGGTGCTGGGCACCACTGCGGGATAGCCGTTGGAGTTCGCGATGGTGTAGGTGTTGGTATAACGGAAGTCACCAATCTGGTCGTTACCCTGCTGACCGTAAGAGATCTTGAACTTCAACATGTCTACACAACTGTTCTTGGGGAACCAAGACTCCTTGTTGATAATCCATGCACCACCGGCAGACCAGAAGTTACCCCAACGATTCTCCGGTGCGAAGCGTGAAGAGGCATCGCGACGATAAGAAGCGGATACGAAGTAACGCTCGTCGTAGTCATACATGGCGCGACCGAAGTAACCCTCGGTGTTGTAGGTAGTGGTGTAGGAATCCTGAGAATCCGCCGTGATAGCACCTGACAACTCGGTGTTGTTCGGGTCGAACATGTTGGTCTTGCTACCGTAGAGGTAGTTGTAGGTGGTCTTGTAAGACTCATGACCAATCATGGCGCTTACGTTGTGGTTGCCGAAGGATTGCTTCCAATCGAGCAACTGCTGCAAGTTGTATGAATAGTCGCTGGTGTGAATCTTTGTCACGATACCGTTCTGTGACGCATACTGACCGTAGAAGGGGTTTGTTACGCGGGAGGTACGCTCATCGTCAAAGAAGATGGTGTTGCTTGTGGTGAACTTGAAGTGCTTCAAGAAACGAACCTCGGCGTAACCGTTTGCACTGAAGTTGTTTGCCGTGCTCTCGCGAGTGTTCAAGAACAGGTCGGAGTAGGCGTTGGACTGTGCCAGGTAAGGACGAGAAAGACCACCGTTCTCACCGTCTCCGTAGTCGTAACGGGTGTTGCCGTTGTCATCCACCATGATGTTGCCGTTGGCATCTCTTATATAAAGAGGATAGATAGGCGCAATCTGTGAACCGATAGCGAATACGTTAGCGGTGGAATTGGAAGAACCGTCGCTACGAGTGTAGGTGGCGTTGGCGTGTGCAAAGGACATGTTGGCACCCACCTTCAAGAACGGCTTCACCTGATAGTCGGCCTTCAAACGACCGCTAAGACGCTCATAACCGGAGTTCTGAACGATACCGTCGTTGTCCAGATAGCCCAAAGATGCATAGAAGTTGCTCTTCTCGGAAGAAGCGCTCACCTGTGCATTGTACTCCTGACGCAGACTGTTGTTGTAGATGGTGTTGAACCAGTCATCAGCCACCAAATAGTTGCCATTCACCAGGTTACCCATGGTTGCGTTCGGGTTCAACTTGCCGTTGGAACCAATCAACTGCTGACCGTCGGGCACACTGTATACGTTGTAACCCAAGCCGTAAGTATTCTGAGCGGTCAGGTTCTTGTTGGCCCATGCGTGAGCTTCTGCTTCGGAAGAACCAGTGCTTACCGCATAGTTTTTCAACGCCGTGTAATAAGTCTCATAATACTGAGCCGGGTCGTTGATGGTATTGTAACGACGGCTAGCGCGAGAGTTGGAACCCCATTTGGCATCGAGAGTAACGCTTGCGTTGCCATATTTTGCCTTCTTGGTGGTAATCATAATCACACCGTTGGCACCACGTGCACCGTACAGCGCGTTGGAAGCTGCATCCTTCAGCACCGTCATAGACTCGATATCCGCACTGTTGATGGAGTTCAAATCGCCATCGTAGGGAGCACCGTCGAGAATAATCAACGGAGAATTGCCCGCATTGATAGAGCTGATACCGCGAATAAGAATGCTTGGAGAAACACTACCCGGCTGACCGCTGCTGTTGCGCATCTGCACACCGGTAACCTTACCGTCGAGAGCCTGCAGGGCATTGGAAGTCTGTACCTTCGCAATGTCATCTGCCTTAATGGTAGTAGCAGAACCCGTAAAAGATTCCTTGGTAGCGGTACCGAAGGCCATCACAACCACCTCGTCGATGTTGCGACCGTCGGACTCCAGAACAATCTTCATGTTCGGCTTGATATCCACTGTACGTGACTCCATACCCACGTACGAAATAACTAAGCGCTTGCTATCCTTTGGCAAGTTCTCGAATACGAAGCGACCGTTGATGTCGGTCGTAACACCTGTTCGAGTACCTTGTACAAAGACAGAAGCACCAATCACCGGCTCACCGTCCTCGGCAGAAATTACGGTACCCGTAACTTTGCTTTGAGCAGACGCCAAGCCTACACCCACAAAAATAAGGGTGAGAAAGAGCATCAATTTTCTTTTCATAAAATCTCTCAAATGTACTATTATCCTATTACTTAATCGTTATCCTGCTGTTATCCTAACAAAATCCGATGCAAAGGTACGACTTTTCTTTCAATTTGACTATCTTTTTTTCTACATTAAGCACAAAAACATAGAAAAAAGGCGTTATTTTGCAGATTTTTGCGTAATTTTGCAAGGTATGATTGATAGAAATACAATAGAAAGAATCTTGGAAGCCGCCCACATAGAGGATGTGGTGGGCGAGTTTGTATCGCTGCGCCGTGCCGGTACGGTGATGAAAGGACTGTGTCCGTTCCACGACGAGAAGACACCATCGTTTGTGGTTTCTCCCACGCGTGGAATCTATAAATGTTTCGGCTGTGGCAAGGGAGGCAATGTGGTGCACTTCATCATGGAGCACGAACAGTTGTCCTATCCGGAGGCTCTCCGGTGGTTGGCGCGCCGATACAATATAGAGATAAAGGAGCGTGAGTTGAGTGCCAAGGAGATAGAAGCCAACAACGCTCGGGAGAGTTTGTATATCGTGAACGAGTGGATGTGTCGGTTTTACCAGAATACGTTGATGAATACCGACGAGGGACGTGCTTACGGCAGGGCGTACTTCCGCAATCGTGGGGTGCGCGATGACATCATAGAGAAGTTTCGACTGGGCTTCTCGCCCACAGATGCTGCTCTGTTGCCCACACGTGCGGTGCAGAGTGGATATAATAAGGAGAACCTGAAGCGTACGGGCAACTGCTACGAACGCGAGGACGGTTCCCTGCGCGACCGCTTCCACGGACGAGTCATCTTCCCGTGGATGGGGGTGAGTGGCAAGGTGATTGGCTTTGGCGGTAGACTGTTGGACAGTCGCACCAAGGGGGTGTCGCAGAAATATGTCAACTCCCCGGAGTCCGAAATCTTCTCAAAGCGTAAGGAATTGTACGGCTTCTTTCAGGCCAAGCGCGCCATAGCCAAGTACGAATTGGTCTATATGGTGGAGGGATATACCGATGTCATCGCCATGCATCAGTGTGGCATAGAGAATGTGGTGGCCAACTCCGGTACGGCGCTGAGCGACAAGCAGGCACGCATCTTGCATCGCTTCACCAACAACATCACGTTGCTTTACGATGGCGATAGTGCCGGCATCAAGGCAGCCATCCGAGGAATCGACATCCTCTTGGCGGAGGGCATGAACGTACGTGTGGTGTTGCTCCCCGATGGCGACGACCCGGACAGCTACGCCGGCAAGCATACGTCCGAGGAGTTTATCGCTTACATCAAGGAGCAGCAGACCGACTTCATCACCTTTAAGACGCAGTTGCTGATGCAGGAGGCGCAGAAGGACCCCATCCGCCGGGCGGAGTTTATCAACTCTATTGTGGAGAGTATAGCTGTCATTCCGGATCGCATCACGCAGACGGTATATATAAAGGAGTGCAGTCAGATAATGCAGATTAACGAACAGATACTGGTGGATTCGGTGGGTAAGATGGTGCGCGACGAGGTGCTTCGCAACATAGCGCAGCGTCAGCGTCGGGAGGAGCAAGATGCGATGCGTTCGCCGTCCGCCGCTTTGCCGGGTGTAGAGGATGTTCCTCCGATGATGGAGGGGGAGATTCCGCCGCCCGACACGGAGATGTCGGCACCGGTAACGCTCGACAACAAACCCACCACGCAGCAGACCATGGCGGCTTTTCAACAGCAACCGGAGAACGCAGCGTTGCTACAGATGGAGGAGGATTTGATTCGTTTGGTGATAAAATATGGCGAAGTACCTATCTGTGAGTTGGAGATGGAAGATGGTTCTTATCAGGTGGTTACGCTCCCGGTGTATATAAATATCAGTTTGCAGGATTTGGAGTTGGAGCTGATTTCTCCTTTGCATCGTCAGGTGTTGCAAGAGGCGATAGAGCATGCATCCGATAAGGACTTTAAGTCGGAGTTTTATTTCATGGCGCATCCGGTGCCGGAGATTAGTCAGTTGACGGTTAAGTTGACGAACCCGAGGTATGCGCTTTCGCGCACCAACTCCATGAACATGTCGGATGAGTCGGCGCAGTTGTTGGATGTTACGATTCGTCTCACCAACAATTATAAGATTGCAGTACTGAAAGATCGTCTCAAGAAGGCGGAGGATGAGTTGAAATCCCCCGAAACCTTGGCCGATATGGCAAAGGCGGAGGCGATTATTCGTAAACAGATGGAGATTAGAAACGTGCTTCTTCCATTGCTCAAAGAGAATGGGGAGCAGGTGATTATGTAATTCAAGTTTCGGATTTACCTAAGTCTTTGATT
>CAYSOK010000058.1:0-9330 GCA_964432645.1 uncultured Bacteroidaceae bacterium
TTGAGTAAATTTATATTCTCGGTTAAACCCCACCGACTCGAACTTTGTTATACCTTATATGTATAAACAAAGATTCGCACTATGGAAAATATGTTTCTCTTGATGGTGGGGTTCCTGCTACTACTCGCTGTGTTTGACCTTTCTGTCGGCGTGAGCAACGATGCGGTCAATTTCCTAACCTCTGCCGTGGGGTCCAAGGCCGCACCGCTGCGACGTATCCTGATGGTCGCTGCCGCCGGTGTGTTTGTGGGGGCTGTTATGAGCAACGGGATGATGGAAATCGCTCGGCATGGCATCTTTCGACCGGAACACTTCTCCTTCTATGAACTGATGTGTATCTTTATGGCGGTGATGGTGACCGATATCTTGTTGCTCGATATCTTCAACTCTCTCGGTCTACCCACCTCCACCACCGTCTCCATGGTGTTCGAACTCCTCGGCGCTACCTTTGCAGTGGCGCTCATCAAATTGATGCATACCCACGGGGGACTCGCCCTCAGCGACCTCCTCAATACCGAAAAAGCCCTCTCCGTTATCCTCGGAATCTTCCTTTCCGTGGGCGTCGCTTTTGTGTTTGGAACGGTGGTTCAATTCTTTACTCGATTGCTATTCACCTTTCGCTACACCCGCAACCTCCCATGGAAAATCGGCTTGTTCGGCGGCGTGGCATCGACCGCTATCGTCTACTTCCTGTTGATAAAAGGAGTGAAAGACATGAGTTTTATGACCGACGATGCAAAACGATGGATGGCCGCACACACGCTCCAAGTGATGTTGGGATGCTGGGTGGCGTTCACGCTGTTGATGCAACTCCTATACTTCTGCCGAGTGAATGTCTTCAAGGTGATAGTGCTGATGGGTACCTTTGCCCTCTCCATGGCCTTCGCAGGTAACGACCTGGTCAACTTCATTGGCGTCCCCCTCACGGGATACGCCGCCTACCAAGACTACGCCGCGCACGGAGGGGGAGCAGCAGACGGCTATCTGATGGGGGCACTGAATGCTCCGGCCAATACCCCCGTACCCTTTTTGCTGATGGCAGGAGTGGTGATGGTAGTCTCCCTATCTACCTCAAAGAAAGCGCGTAACGTGATAAAGACCGAAGTGGGACTCGGTAGTCAGAATGCAGGAGAAGAGATGTTTGGTTCCTCCCGCCTGGCACGTAGACTGGTGCGCAGCGTGCTCGCCTTTGTCACCTGGTTGCAGTTGGTCACTCCATTGCGATGGCGCCTTTGGCTGCGTCGTCGTTTCAATACCCAAGAAGCAATATTGGAGAGCGGCGCTGCCTTTGATTTGGTGCGCGGATGCGTCAATCTAACCCTCGCCGGCATGCTCATAGCACTGGGAACGTCGCTCAAACTTCCACTCTCCACCACCTACGTCACCTTTATGGTTGCCATGGGATCCTCGTTGGCTGACCGGGCGTGGGGTCGGGAGAGTGCGGTGTTTCGTATTACGGGAGTGATTTCGGTGATAGGCGGATGGTTCGTGACAGCCGGCGCGGCCTTTATGGGGGCGGCAGCTGTCGTGACGGCCATGTATTACGGAGGCGAGGGAATCATTCTGCTGATTGCGGCGGGTGCAGTGGTGCTGTTGATACGCAGCAATCTGCGTTACAGAGAGAAGGAAGAGCGAGTGAACGAACTGTGGCAGGCGTTGATTGCGGAACGGGACAAACGGAAGGTGTGGACACTGTTGCAGCGTTATCTGGCACAGCAGCATACGGCCTTTTTGCGCTATGTGTTAGAGCATTACCGAGACATCTCCGGAGGCTTTCTGCGCGAGGACGCCAAGGTGTTGGCACGTAGTGAACGTTCGATAGCGGACGAGAAGATGCGACTCAAGTCTGTTCGTCGCAAGGAGACATTGTGCTTGCAACGGGTGGACAAGTCAATAGCACTGGAGCACAATGCATGGTTCTATGCAGCGAACAACTGTTGTATGTCGATGTTGTACAATCTGCGTCGCATCAACGAGAATTGCAAGGAGCATGTAGAGAACAATTTTCATCCGTTGCCGACGGTGTATGTACGGTCGTTTGACAAACTGTACGAGAGTATTTTTGCATTGTTGGATCGTGCCGCCTTGACGGTGGAGCGTCCGGAGGTGTTTGATTACGAGGAACTCCGCACCGATTGCGATGGAGTGAAGGAGCGCATCGCGAGGGAGTGTAAGCGAGTGTACGATGACATTCGCCGGGGCGATGCCGATGTGGTGGCGGTGTCGTATGTCTATTTGAACCTGCTCCAGGAGTCGCGCGAGATGGTTTCCATGCTCCGTAAATTGCTCCGGGCATCGCAGATGTTGCAGGTCGTGGAGTAGTTTGATTCCCCCTGCTACACCTCGTCGCTCAATAAATCCGTCATAATCCCGTCCGATAGGAAAATACCTTCCGGAGTGAGGCGAAGTCGATTCTCTGTTACTGTCAGGTGCCCTGCACGTATGTGTACCTGAGCACAACTCAGACAGTATTGTTTCATCTTCTCCCCCCATTCCCGAGCAAGATGCGTGAGCGAAATCCCCTCACAAGTGCGGAGTGAAGTGATGATGTAATCATCGTATCGCTCTTGTTCCGACAATGTCTCCCGCTCAAATCGTGGACATCCCGTCTCTATTCCCTCTACATACTCCGTCAAATTCCTTGGATTCCACTGGCGCGAGTTTCCATCGTAGGAATGCGCTGCCGCCCCCAAACCCATATAGGGCGTGGCATCCCAATAACTGCTGTTGTGACGTGCCCGCATGCCGGGCTTCGCAAAGTTCGAAATCTCGTAATGTTCGTATCCGTTTGACAACAACGTCTCCCGAAGCATGCGGAAAAACTGTGTACTCGTCTCCTCCGAAACCTCTTCTACCCGGTGCGACTGCAACATGCGATAGAGTGCTGTACCCTCCTCGTACGTAAGATGATACGCCGACAGATGCGGCGGATTCAACGCCATCGCGCAGTCCAAATCCGCCTGCCACTCCTCCGGCGTCTCCCCGGGAAGACCGTAGATGAGGTCGATGCTCAAGTTGGTGATACCTGCCTTGCGACACTCCGCCACCGCCCGTATCGCCTGCTCTGCCGTGTGGCGACGGTTCAGTAATTTCAGTCGTTCATCGTGAAACGTCTGCACCCCCATACTGATGCGGTTCACCGGAAAGCGCCGCAGCATCGCGATATACTCCGGCGTGAGGTCGTCCGGATTCGCCTCCAACGTAACCTCCATCTCCTCGAACGACAACAAACGTTCCCCATACACCTTATTTATATATAAGAAAATCTCCCCGAGATCCTCCTCCCGCAACAGTGACGGCGTGCCACCCCCCAGATAAATGGTAGAAATACGTTCCCCCTGCGGCAGGTAATCCCCCCGCAACTCCATCTCCCTGCACAACGCCCGAACGTAGCGATGACGCATGGGGAGAGTAGTGGTAGAAAAGAAGTCACAGTACACACATCTGCTCTTACAAAACGGAATATGGATATAAATACCTGCCATAACGAATAAAATAGGGTTCAAACTAGATGCAAATCTACAAAAAAAGATGCAGATTTGTACTTTTCTGTAAGCAGATTCATGATAATTTTCGAAAACCTGCTAAAAAACATATCACACCATGCTTGTTTAATCGATATTTTTTTATAACTTGCGCCCCGATTTAGTAACCTTAAAAGCATTTGGAGCATGAAAGTATATCAGACAGGTGAAATTAAAAACATTGCACTCTTAGGCAATGATGGATCGGGTAAAACCACTCTGACTGAGGCTCTCCTCTACGAGAGTGGTATCATAAAGAGAAGAGGTCGAATCACAGCAAAGAATACCGTGAGCGACTATTTTCCGGTGGAGCAAGAGTATGGATACTCTGTTTTCTCCACCGTCTTCCATGTTGAGTGGAACGGTAAGAAGCTTAATATCCTGGACTGTCCGGGAAGCGACGACTTCGTGGGCAGTGCGCTGACGGCACTGAACGTCACCGATACGGCTATCTTGCTGCTCAACGGACAGTATGGTGTGGAGGTGGGCACACAGAACCATTTCCGCTACACCGAGAAACTGGGTAAACCGGTTATCTTCCTCCTCAATCAGTTGGACGATGAGAAGTGCGACTACGATGCCGTGCTGGAACAGTTGCAGTCTATCTACGGCTCCAAGGTGGTGCCGGTGCAGTATCCGCTGCAGACGGGACCGGGATTTAATGCGCTGATTGATGTGCTGTTGATGAAAAAGTATTCATGGGGCCCGGAGGGTGGCGAACCTACAATCGAGGATGTTCCCGCCGACCAATTGGAGCGTGCGCAGGCCATGCACAAGACGCTGGTGGAGGCTGCTGCCGAGCACGATGAGACCCTCATGGAGAAGTTCTTTGAGAGCGAAACCCTCACCGAGGATGAGATGCGCGAGGGCATTCGCAAGGGATTGGCATCGCGCGGCATGTTCCCGCTCTTCTGCGTTTGTGCAGGTAAGGATATGGGTGTGCGTCGCTTGATGGAGTTCTTGGGCAATGTCGTCCCGTTTGTCGATGAGATGCCGCCCGTACACAATACGCGTGGCGAGGAGGTGGTTCCCAAGACCGATGGTCCTACCTCTCTGTATGTGTTCAAGACCGCTATGGAACCGCATATCGGTGAGGTGCAGTACTTTAAGGTGATGAGCGGAAAGGTGCACGAGGGCGATGACCTCTCTAATGCCGACCGTGGCAGCAAGGAACGTATGGCGCAGCTCTTCGTGTGTGCAGGCAGCAACCGTGAGAAGGTGGAGGAGTTGCAGGCAGGCGATATCGGTTGTACCGTAAAACTGAAGGATGTGAAGACGGGTAACACGTTGAACGATAAGAATGCTCAGAATCGTTTCAACTTCATCAAGTACCCGAATGCTAAATATACACGTGCCGTGAAGGCGGTCAACGAGGCGGAGACCGAGAAGATGATGGCGGCGCTCAACAAGATGCGCGAGGAAGACCCCACATGGGTGGTTGAACAGAGCAAGGAGTTGCGCCAGATTTTGGTTCACGGTCAGGGTGAGTTCCACTTGCGTACGTTGAAGTGGCGCATGGAGAACAACGAGAAGATCAATATCGTCTTTAGCGAACCTAAGGTGCCGTATCGCGAGACCATCACTAAGGCAGCGCGCGCCGACTACCGTCACAAGAAGCAGAGTGGTGGCGCCGGACAGTTCGGCGAGGTACACCTCATCGTGGAACCCTACTACGAGGGTATGCCGGCTCCGGATACCTATCGCTTTAACGGTCAGGAATTTAAGATGAACGTGAAGGGACAAGAGGTGGTCGACCTGGAGTGGGGCGGCAAACTTGTCTTCGTCAACAGTGTGGTAGGTGGTGCCATCGATGCACGCTTTATGCCAGCCATCCTCAAGGGCGTTATGGCTCGTATGGAGCAGGGCCCGTTGACCGGAAGTTATGCGCGTGATGTGCGAGTAATCGTCTACGATGGAAAGATGCACCCGGTGGATTCCAACGAGTTGAGCTTCATGTTGGCAGGTCGTCAGGCCTTTGCAGCCGCCTTCAAGGAGGCAGGTCCGAAAATCTTGGAGCCCATCTACGATGTTGAGGTGTTTGTGCCGAGCGATAAGATGGGCGATGTGATGAGCGACCTGCAGGGACGCCGCGGTATGATTCTCGGTATGAGTAGCGAGAACGGTTACGAGAAACTCGTGGCTAAGGTGCCGCAGAAGGAGATGAGCAACTACTGCACATCCCTCAGTTCACTGACCGGTGGTCGTGCCAGCTTCATTCAGAAGTTTGCCAGCTACGAGCTTGTTCCGGGCGATGTTCAGGAGAAGTTGATTAAGGACTTCGAGGCTCAACAAGCAGACGAAGCATAGAAGTTACATGCAATTTGATAACAAGAAGGGGGAGCGGTGCATAGGCATCGCCCTCTCTTTTCTTTTTTTATATAAAACACAAATCCAAAAACCTTTCTTTTCTTATTTTGTTATACTGTCGTATTGGTTAACTAAAAAGGGATTTCTCGGTTAAGATATCTAAAAACGAAGAAAATTTGAAGTTTGTAGTTATATCTAATTTAAGAATGAACATTAACTTTGCACGCATGAAGAAGTCAACGATTTGGATTATAACCATCATCATGGGACTCTCTTTCGTAGGTCTGTTGTACCTGCAAGTGAGTTATATTGAAACTGTTGTTACTCTGCGTCGAGAACAGTTCAATGAGTCGGTGGTGCGCAGTCTGGATCAAGCTTCTCGCAATTTGGAGCAAAACGAAACGCTACTCTATTTGCAAAGTCTCTCCCAAAAGACCCGCGAACACGAGAGCGACTCCATGGTGGTCTCCGCCAACGGACAAGAGGTGCAACACTCCCGCAAGTATCAACTCACGGGTATAAACGGAACCATCACCTCCACTCTGGAGATGAAGACGGTGCTCAAGAGCGGTGTCAATACACCCCTCTATTTCAGGTCGAGTGGTAGCACCTCCATCTCCGACGCCACGCAGAACCTCCAGGACTTCGTAAAGAAGGCGTACATCTATCAGCGAGCAGTGCTCGACGAGGTGGTTTACAACATCCTCTACACCGCTAGCGATAAACCGCTCAAGGAACGCATCAACTTCAAACAGTTGGATCTGGACCTACGCTCCGAGTTGCAAAACAACGGTATCAACCTGCCCTACCACTTTGTGGTGTGCACCGCAGACGGTCGCGAGGTGTACCGCTGTCTCGACTATGATGAAGAGGGCGAAGCTTATGCCTACAACCAGATTCTCTTCCGGAACGACCCCGGAAACAAGCTCGGTGTGCTGCGCATACACTTCCCCGACATGAATCGATACATCTTTAGTTCCGTACGGTTCATGATACCCTCCCTCATCTTCACCGGCGTGTTGATCGTGACGTTTATCTTCACCATCTACATCGTCTTCAGACAGAAGAAGTTGTCAGAGATAAAGAACGATTTTATCAACAACATGACCCACGAGTTCAAGACCCCGATATCCAGTATATCGCTTGCCGCTCAGATGTTGAACGATCCTGCCGTGAACAAGTCGCCCCAAATCATGGAGCACATATCGAAAGTGATCAGCGATGAGTCTAAACGATTGCGCTTCCAAGTGGAGAAAGTGCTGCAAATGTCCATGTTTGAACACGACCGCGGCACACTCAAGAAAAGTGAGGTGGAAGTGAACGACCTGATAGAGAACGTCGTAAGCACGTTTAGTCTGAAGGTACACAACTTCGGCGGTTCCATCGATATGGACCTACAAGCCGCCAATGACAAAGTGTATGCCGACGAGATGCACCTCACGAATGTGATATTTAACTTGATGGATAACGCCGTAAAATACAGACAGGAAGACCGGGAACTCCGCCTGAAGGTGACCACCTGGAACCACCACAAAGGCACGCTCTGTATCGGCATAGAAGACAATGGTATAGGAATAAAAAAAGACGATCTGAAGAAAATCTTCGATAAATTCTACCGCGTACACACCGGTAACCGCCACGACGTGAAAGGTTTCGGTATAGGACTCGCCTACGTGAAGAAAATTATCGAGATGCACAAAGGCTACATAGAAGCTGAAAGTGAAATTGGACGTGGAACGAAGTTTGTAATAACATTACCAATATTAAACAGCTAAGATTATGGACGATCAGTTGAACATTTTGCTTTGCGAGGACGATGAGAACCTCGGAATGCTTTTGAGAGAGTATTTGCAAGCCAAAGGCTATGCAGCAGAATTGTGTGTCGACGGAGAGGCCGGATACAAGGCTTTTCTGAAGAACAAGTACAACATGTGTGTGCTGGACGTGATGATGCCTAAGAAGGATGGCTTCACACTGGCAAAGGAGATAAGAGATGTCAATGCCGATACTCCTATCATCTTCCTCACCGCCAAGACGCTGAAGGACGATATCCTGGAGGGATTCAAGGCCGGCGCCGATGACTACATCACGAAGCCCTTCTCTATGGAGGAGCTTACCCTGCGTATCGAGGCTATATTGCGCCGCGTGAGAGGAAAGAAAGTCCGCGAGCGTGATTCCTATAAGATTGGTCGATTCAACTTCGATACCCAAAAGCAGGTACTTACCATTGACGGTAATTCAACTAAGTTGACTACCAAGGAGAGTGAGTTGCTGGCTTTGCTCTGCTCACATGCCAACGAGGTGCTGCAGCGTGACTATGCGCTCAAGACCATCTGGATAGACGATAACTACTTCAATGCACGAAGCATGGATGTATATATCACCAAGTTGCGTAAGCACCTGAAGGCGGATGAGAACATCGAGATTATCAATATTCACGGTAAGGGATATAAGTTGATTATCCCCAATACGGACAATTAAGACTGTGTCCCGGCTGTTTGAATATGCAAGTCGCGATGATGTGTCACAAAAAAGGGGCTTTCCTGTTAGGAAGCCCCTTTTTATGTTTCTCCAATCTTTACTGTGCCTTCTTGTTGAAGTAGATATGACCAATAATACCCAGAACGATAAGCAGAAGGCTTATTCCCAAGTAAACATTGCTGTTGCAAAGATCTGTCTTTGCGCTCACCGTGAGCATGATAGCTCCCAGTACAATCGCTGCGATTCCTGTATATTTCATATATAAATCTATTATATTGTTATTATTTTCCTACAAAGTAAAGCATAAATACTCAAAACGCGAAATTTTTTTGCGAAAAAGTGCGTTTCTACGCCCATTTTTATGATTTTATGTTCATAATTATCTCCCCTAAGCACTCTTGGCAGGTGTTCAGTTGCCTTTTGGTGAGTCCCTTGAGCGTCTGTTTGAGCGTTTGCTTTGCCACATCCTTTGCCTCCGCTTCCAATTCCTTTCCCGCGTGCGTTAAATAGATAAGGTTCGTGCGGCGGTCCTCCTTACTCGGTATGCGCACCACCAGATTCTTTTTCTCCAGTTGCGTCAACAATCGCGTCATACTCGGCTTATCCTTATATGTAGCGTTGCAAATCTGCTGCTGGGTGATTCCATCGCCCTCCCAGAGCTTGAGCAGAGCCGTCCATTGTTCCGGCGTGAGGTCTATGTTGTGCTTCTTGAAATCGTTTACCAACTTACGGTTGATGGTCGATGACACCTGACCGTTGAGGATGGCGAATATTAGGTTGATATCGAAGTTGAATCGTTTCATTGCTCATTTCTTGTTACATCGCTGCAAAAGTACAACAAAAAAGTGAGATAAAGGGTGTGTTTTCGTAAGTTTTTCCTCTTTTTGTGTGGATTTGTTTGGTTGGATGGGATTTTTTGCCTACCTTTGCAGCGCAAAATTCATATAAATAACATTATTAACAAATTAACGTATTATGAATCAATACGAAACCGTTTTCATTTTAACTCCCGTTTTGT
>CAYSOK010000059.1:0-9327 GCA_964432645.1 uncultured Bacteroidaceae bacterium
AATACTCTTGTTAATCTTTAACTGTCTCATATTCTTGTTTCAAATAGGATGCAAAATTACTTCAATTTCGGGTCAGAACAAAATTTTAGCCCCGGATTTTTGGATTTTTTATTATCCTTTCATATACTATAGGCTATATTGTTGACATTCCGGGCGGTCTTGTGCCGCCGGGGATGGGTAACCCTTACTATATATATACGAAAAAACGGGCAAAATATTTGCTCAATCGACAAAAAAAGTATTATTTTGCATGATTTTTCGTCTTATAAGAATTTATGAACTCTATGGAACTCTATACTTCCACCCTGCCGTGTGGCTTGCGGGTGGTGCAGTCTACGTCGCCTACGGATGTGGTTTACTGCGGCTTTTTTATCAATGCGGGTACGCGAGATGAGCGGGAGGAGGAGAACGGTATCGCTCACTTCTGCGAACATCTGTCGTTCAAGGGGACGCACCGCCGTCGTTCGTGGCATATTCTGAACTGCCTGGAACAGGTGGGGGGTGACTTGAATGCGTACACGAACAAGGAGGAGACGGTGTATCATGCGGCGGTGCTGAAGGAGCACTATGCGCGGGCGATTGATTTGCTGGCGGATATCGTGTGGCACAGTACGTTTCCGCAGAAGGAGTTGGAGAAGGAGCGTGAGGTGGTGCAGGACGAGATTGCGCTGTATCAGGACAGTCCGTCGGAGTTGATTTTCGATGATTTCGAGAATCTTATCTTTTCGGGTAATGCGCTGGGACGCAACATCTTGGGTACACCGGAGTCGCTGAATCGCTTTGGGAGCGAGGATGCGTGGGGGTTCTGCCACCGGTATTACACGCCGGAGAATATGGTGTTTTTCTTCTTGGGCAATGTGCCGCACAAGCAGGTGGTGCGGGCATTGGAGAAGGCGGTGAATCGTGAGGCGTTGGAGCACACGGGGTTGTGTGGGGTGCGTACGGCGCCTACGGAGTATTGTCCGCAGCGGGTGGAGATGAACAAGGATACGCACCAGGCGCATGTGTTGTTGGGAAGTCGTTGTTACAGTGCGTACGATGACCGTCGCATCGGTTTGTATTTGTTGAGCAATATTTTGGGTGGTCCGGGCATGAATTCGCGTTTGAACGTGTCGTTGCGTGAGAAACGGGGATTGGTGTACACGGCGGAGAGCAATCATACGTTTTATACGGATACGGGGGCGTTTTGCATTTATTTCGGTTGTGATGCGGAGGATGTAAACCGTTGTTTGACTCTCACGCACAAGGAGTTGCAGAGGTTGCGCGAGACGCCGCTCACGGGTATGCAGTTGGATGCTGCCAAGCGTCAGATTAAGGGTCAGATTGGTGTGTCGCTGGACAACTTGGAGTCGCAGGCGCTCACACTGGGTAAGAGTTTCCTTCGGTATGGAAGGGGACGGGATATAGGAAAGTTATACGGTCAGATAGATGCTCTCACATCCAAGGAGTTGCAGGATATTGCCAACGAGATATTGAATGAGGAGCGTATGACGAGGATTGTTTATAAATGATACACTGTGGATGAAAAAAAGAACCGTTTTATATACATTTCCACCAAAATACGTTTTCCATTCCACGTTTTTTATGTACCTTTGTCGCAACAAACAAGTCGAATGAGAAAAGTATTAAAAAAATGAAGCGAATTTGCGTCCTATACCTTATCAGTCTAATGGGTCTCTCCAAAGGAATGTCCCAACAAATCGTGGGGACACTCGTGGACTCCGAAACCAATGAACCCCTCGTGGGCGTGGCCGTAAACGTGGCGGGAACCCCCATCGGTACCGTTACCGACGAAAGCGGATACTTCACCATACACGCCAATACCGGAAAAGGTGCTGTAAAGTTCTCTTATCTAGGATATAAAGAAGCAGAAATGCCCGTCTTTCTCCATAAAAACGAGAAAACGGACTTGGGATACATCGGACTCGTGGAAGAGGGTATACAATACAAGGATGTCATCATCACCTCACAAATGGGTCTCTCACGCAAAACACCTATCGCTATGAGCAATGTGGTGGAAGGACAAATAGAAGAACGACTTGGTACACAGGAGTTTCCGGAAATTCTGAAAAGCACTCCGGGCGTCTATGCCTCCAAGGTGGGCGGCGGATACGGCGACTCTAAACTGAATATGCGCGGGTTCCAAAGCGCCAACGTGGCGGTAATGGTCAACGGCGTACCCGTGAACGATATGGAATGGGGTACCCTCTACTGGAGCAACTGGGCGGGACTGAGCGATGTGACTCGCACAATACAGACTCAGCGCGGACTGGGTGCCGGCAAACTCTCCTCCCCTTCTGTGGGCGGAACCGTCAATATCATCACCAAAACTACCGACCAGGAACGCGGCGGTAGCGTGAGCTATGGGGTGGGCAACGACGGATACAACGAAATAACCCTCTCGGTGTCTACCGGACTGAGCAAAAACGGATGGTGCGCTACCTTTCTGGGAGGTAAGAAATGGGGGGACGGATATATACAAGGAACGGATTTTGAGGGGTATAACTACTTCCTCGCTATCTCCAAACAGTTCCGCAATTCGGTGCTCTCACTGACGGCATTCGGGGCACCGCAACACCACTACCAGCGCAATGCCAACGATGGTTTGACCATAGCCGAGTGGGACAACGTGAAGAACTATATGGGGGACAAGAGCCAATATCGCTACAACCCTACTTACGGTTTCGACCAAAACGGACAGCGTAAGACATCGAGCTACAACCAATACCACAAACCACAGATTTCTCTGAATTATCAGTGGCAAATCAATGAGAAGTCATCCTTGAGTACATCGCTCTACACCTCCATAGGTCGCGGTTATGGATACAGCGGTCAGGGATATAATTATTCCTATGCAAACAGTTGGTACGGAGCTTCTTACGGCAAACTCCTCTACAATTTCCGCAACGCCGACGGTACCTTTGCCTACGATCAGGTGCAGGCGTTGAACGAGCAGAACAAGACGAGCGATAGCGACTACAACGGCTCTCTGATGGTGATGACCAAAAGTGTGAACAACCACAATTGGTATGGACTGGTGTCCAACTATACCAACCGGGTGGCGGACAATTGGACGGTGAACGGGGGTATCGATATGCGCTACTACAAGGGAACACATACGTATGTGATTACCGACTTGTACAACGGCGATTATTTTGTGGATTACCGCTACCGCAGTACGGTGCAGGCTTCGAGAAACTCCAAGGCGAACGACCCGAACTGGGTGTATGAGAAGTTGGGCGTGGGGGATGTTATAGGACGCGACTACGACAACTTTGTGATGCAGGAGGGTGTGTTCGGACAGGCGGAGTACGACAGCCATAAAAAACTGACGGCGTTTGTCTCCGGTTCGCTCTCCAACTGTAGCTACTGGCGCTACGACCGCTACTATTACGACGAGGAGCATGCACGTTCCAAGACGAAGAACTATTTGGGATACTCCGCCAAGGCGGGTGCCAATGTGAATATAGACCGATACAACAATGTGTTTGCAAATGTGGGCGTAATCAGTCGTGCGCCGTTCTGCGCCGGAGCTGTATTCCCCATGTATCTGATAAGCAATGAGATAAACGATAATGCCATCAATGAGAAGGTGGTTTCTCTGGAACTGGGATACGGTTTCCGCAACCGCTGGTTGACGGCAAATGTGAACGCCTACTACACGAAATGGCTGGACAGAACCATGGTGAAGTCGGGCGAATACACCAACGCCGAGGGACTGACGGACTACTACATCGCCAACATGTCGGGCGTGAATGCCAAGCACATGGGTGTGGAGGTGGACTTGACGGCACGTCCCACCAAGCAACTGGAGGTACACGGCATGCTGTCACTGGGCAACTGGAAGTGGGATAGCAACGCAACGGCATACTTCTACAATTCCGAAGGTCAACCCCTTGCCGACTTGAAGGGTACGCCGGCTTCCGGTCAGGGGGCTGCCGACCATGCCAAGTTCAACCTGAACCAAAAGGGCATCCATGTGGGCGGTTCTCCGCAGACCACGGCATCCATCGGGCTGCGTTATAAGTTTGAGAACAACATCACTGTGGGAGCCGACTACTATTACTATGCACGCAACTACACCGACTATACCTTTAGCGGTAGCAGTATGAGCGCGAACGGTGAGTTTAATCTGGCGGAACCCTGGCAATTGCCGGATGCCGGTCAGGTGGACCTCAACGCCAACTATCGCTTCAAGATAGGAACCTGCCGCGCCGTGCTGTATGGCAATGTGCAGAACGTGTTCAACAATGAATATCTGACAGAAGCATATTACAACGGAACCAAGAACACCCGCGACGATGTCTATCGTTGTTATTACTCTTTCGGGCGTACCTATTCCATAAAACTAAAACTATTATTCTAGCATAAACGGAAAGATTCTATGCACTATATAAGAACGTGGATATTAACGATACTCGGTATGCTATGCGTCACCGCACTGATGGCGCAGGTGGAACCGGAAAGGACGATTGTGATTGTCAGTTCTTACAATCCCGATGTCAAGAACATAAAAGATAATGTGGAGGAGTTCGGCAAGGAATATACTCGACTGGGGGGCAAACTCACGGTCGCTCTGGAGAACATGAACTGCCGAAATCTCTCGGAGTGTTTGGAATGGAAGGGTAGATTGTGGAGTTTGATGGAGAAGTACTATCGCAACGGGAAACAGCCGGCGCTGGTCATCTTGCTGGGCAATGAGGCAAATTCCACCTTCTTTTCTCTGCCACAGAAGGAACTGAAGAAGACTCCGGTCATGATAGGTATGCGCAGTCGCGATATCTCTCTCCTGCCGCAGGGAGAGGAATATCGCGACTCTAGCTATCTGCCTAAAACACTGGATATTCTGAGGGATTTCAAGGGGTACAACATAGTGGGTGGTAGGGTCTACGACTTCGATGTTAAGCACAACATCGATTTGGTGAAGCGTTTCTACCCCAAGTGCGACTCTCTGGTGTTCTTGTCGGACAATACGTTTGGCGGTCTCACGATGAAGGCGTTTTTTGCAAACGAGATGAAGCGATTCCCGGAGTATCGGGTGGAGTATATAGACGGTCGTTATGAGTCTTTTATCAATGTGAACGACCGCATCAGCAAGATGTCTCCCGGTAAGGTGTTGATGGTGGGTACGTGGCGTATAGACTGTACGGAGGGATACGCGCTACAGAACACTACGTACACGCTGGCTATGAGCAATCCGGAGTTGCCTGCGGTGAGTCTTACGGCGATTGGCATGGGGCACTGGACGCTGGGTACCTATGCACCGCAGTACAAGTCTGTGGGTAAGTTCCTGGCGAAGGAGGCTTTTCGGTATCTTAAGAACGGAAAACCGAGGATGGTGGATGTATTGGACAATGTTTATACGTTTGATTATCAGAAATTATCGGATTTGGGGTTGTCGCTGAAGAAGTTTCCGTATCGCTACGAGGTGGTGAACAAACCGATGAGTTTCCTGGAACAGCATCAGTACACCATTTTGGCGGTGGCGTTGGTGGTGTTCTTGTTGGCGCTCGGTCTGATGGTGTCACTGTACTACATGAATATGTACCGCAACATGCAGGCGGACTTGATGATAAAGAGTGCGGAACTGGTGAAGGCGCGCGATAAGGCGGAGGAGGCGAGCAGCATGAAGTCTACGTTTATCGCGAACATGAGTCATGAGATTCGTACGCCGTTGAATGCGATTGTGGGTTTCTCGCAGATTATTACAACGCCGGAGATGGAGATTACGGAGGAGGAGCGCAAGGAGTTTAGCGACCTTATCATGATGAATAGCAATCTGTTGCTGAATCTTGTGAACGATATTTTGGATTTATCCAAGATGGATGCGGGCAAGATGACGTACACGCTTGCGCCGGTGGATATTGTGGACCTGTGTACGATGGCGGCAAACTCGGCGAAGTCGGATTTGAAGCCGGGTGTGGAGATTCTTACGGATATGCCGAGTGGTAGTATCACGATTACGACGGATAAACAGCGTTTGTTGCAGGTGATGACGAATCTCTTGAGCAATGCGAAGAAGTGTACGGATTCGGGTAGTATCACGGTGAAGGTGATGAAGAGTCGTGCGGATGGTACGCCGATTGGTCATCACATGAATGCGAATTTTGTGGCGGTAAGTGTTTCGGATACGGGTTGTGGTATTCCTCCGGAGAAGGCGGAGCTGGTGTTTGCGCGTTTCAAGAAGTTGAATAGTTTCCGTCAGGGTACGGGTTTGGGGTTGTCCATCACGCGTACTATAGTGGAGCAATTGGGGGGGCGCATCTGGGTGGATACGAATTACACGCAGGGGGCGCGCTTCGTATTTACGCACCCGATTCATGCGATTCTTAAGGAGGAGAAGGGATAAACACTGTGGCTCTCTCTTTTTCGTATATTTTTCACTCTGAACAATCGCGCAAAACCAGAATGCTTTCCGGTCCCATATTAAACAATAAATCCACAATACTGAGGTTTGGGAAAAAATCGAACCGTTGTTGGAATGTCTGATAATACGGTTTCGGAGTGAAACCGGAAATCGGTGCATCGTAATGTTTATTGGAGAGGAGCATCCGCATGTCTTGTGCTTCCGTGGAGGTGGTTTCACCATATGCTGTAGTGGGGAGTATCTCTCGTTCCAGCCCTATGAGCTTGCAAATGAGTTGTACCAATTCCAGATTGTAATCGTATAAGAAGGTATATTTCTTCTCGTAAAACGGGAGGAAATCGTCTATATAGTACTCAAAAAACGGGCTGTTCCGGTAGGAGCTGTCCAGTGCATTGAGGTGGAGATGGCGCCAGTTACCGTGGTCGGATATGCGAATGTCGCGCATGGGGCACTTGGGGGTGTCGTAGCGTTCGATGGGTACGGTGAGTGGGAGTACGCCGTTGGGACTCGCTATAACACAGCGATTTCGGCACGTTTGTTTTTGATAATGGTCGTGGGCTTCTATCCATGCGCGTGAGTGTGAATAGAGTTGTACGAACCAGCCCACTGAGGGTAAATATGACGATGGTAATAATACTTCCATTGGAGTTTATTGTTTAAATAGGTTTTCATCCACAGTGTAGGGACGTTTCGTGGAACGTCCCTACACTATGGATGAATACGGTTGGATGATTCCCGCTAAACCTACTTTATATTATCCACTATATTGAACAGACGGTTCCAACGGATTCCACCGTTGAATATGCTGCGGTCGGGATCCAGGGAGAGCCAAATGAACTTGGGCTTACCTACAATATGATCCTCGGGGACAAATCCCCAATAACGACTGTCGGCACTGTTGTGACGATTGTCACCCATCATCCAATAATAATCCAACTTGAAGGTGTAACTCTTCGCTACTTCTCCGTTGATGAGAATCGTACCGTCTTCCTTCACTTCCAAGTCGTTGCGCTCGTAATTCTTGATGCAACGCTCGTAAATCGGCAACTTGGAAAGAATGTCCGTTGCCGTGAGATCCAGCGTCATACCCTTCTTGGGAATGAGCACCGGACCGTAATTGTCACGCGTCCAACCCGTCTTTATGTTGTGCGGATACAGTCCCTCACTCACCGCACGTGTATCGCGCTCTATGCTCTCTACCAGGTCGGTACGAGCCTTCAACGCCCGGTATGCGGCTTGCGTCAACGGCATATATCCGGTCTGCATCAACTGTGTCAAGGACTCTTGACTGACGCCCTGATCGTGCAACCAATCCTCATCCTCCTCGCTCAAGAAGCGACTCTTAAGCGTCACCTTATAATCATACTGCACATTGTCCGGCTCCTTATTCGCCTTGCCGTCCAGATAGATGATGCTGTTCTTGATTTGCAATGTCTGTCCCGGAAGACCTACGCAACGCTTCACGTAGCACTCGCGACGGTCGGTGGGACGGTAGCCTATGCCCCAATATTCACTGTTGTTCTGCAACATATAGTCACGACCTGCCTTATAGAAAAGGTCGTACAACTGTCTCTGCTGCAGAGCTGTAAGGGAATCTATCGTAGGGAAATTCTCTCCCCAGGATTCACGATAGATGCTCTCGCCGTAGAGGTAACAGAGGGTGTAATAGTCCTGATTCTGATACGCGGGATTCACCAAGATGGAGTCGCCACTCGGATAGTTGAACACCACAATATCGTTGAGTTCCACATCGCCTAAGCCGC
Organism: uncultured Bacteroidaceae bacterium; assembly: GCA_964432645.1. Taxonomy (GTDB): domain Bacteria; phylum Bacteroidota; class Bacteroidia; order Bacteroidales; family Bacteroidaceae; genus CAZUTW01. The sequence continues at coordinate 8,131 of CAYSOK010000059.1, forward strand.
GAACGCGACGATACTCCCAGTGCGGCCACTCGCTGTAACTCTTGCAGTTGAGCACCGGAATGGTGTGCTGCGTCAACGGGAGGGTCAACGGGGTCTCCGGAATGCGAGGACCGTAACTCACCTTGCTCACACAGAGGTAATCGCCCACCAACAGGCTCTTTTCCAGGGAGGAAGAGGGGATGACGAAGTTTTGGAAGAAGTAGAGATTGAGGAAGTAAATCACCACCAGTGCAAACACAATGGCGTCTACCCAACTCATGATGAAGCGACCGGAATCGCTCTCCATATCCTTCCACCACCCCCAATTGATCTTGTGACTGATGTAGAGGTCGTATATAAAAGGTACAACCAACAATCCCCACCAACTCTCCACCCAGAGGAGGAAGAGCAAGTACAGGACGGTTACCACCCCGAACTTGACCCACTGTTTGGGCTTTTCGCCATGTTTCTTCTTACGGTTCTCTGTTGCCATAAAGGGGTAATCTATTAAAAGTCAAACATATCACTCATGGTGAGCAGACCATGGTGCTGTGCGGTGTACTCGGCAGCAAGAACGGCTCCCAGGGCAAAGCCCTTGCGGTTGTGCGCATCGTGTGTGATGGTGATGCAGTCTGCCTCGCTGTTGTAGGTGATGGAGTGTATGCCCGGCACCTCGTCGCGACGGATGCAGTCTATCTCCAACTCCTCGGCACGCTTGTGCTCGGTGGGGGTGACGGTGCCATCGGCATTGTGCAGGGTGCCGCGAACCCACTCTTGCTTGCGGTCCATCTGCTTCAAGATGTTCTCTGCCAGGGTGATAGCGGTGCCGCTGGGGGCATCCAACTTGTGTACGTGGTGTACCTCTTCCATCTTGACATCGTACTCCGGGAAGCGGTTCATCAGCTTTGCCAAATAGGTGTTGACGGCGCTGAAGATGGCTACGCCCAGACTGAAGTTGCTGCTCCAGAAGAGGGTCTGTCCCTCCTCTTCGCAGAGGCGTTTCACGTCGTCTCCGTGCTCCTTCATCCAGCCTGTACTGCCGCTCACCACCTTGACGTTGTGCTTGAAGGCACGCAGGTAGTTGCCGTATGCCACGGTCGGGGCGGTGAACTCGATGGCTACATCTGCCGATGCGAAGGCGGGGCTATCGAAGTCGTCCGTATTGTCAATATCGATGATGCAAACAATCTCATGTCCGCGACTCAGGGCAATCTGCTC
>CAYSOK010000060.1:0-9168 GCA_964432645.1 uncultured Bacteroidaceae bacterium
ACCCGGAGACCTTCAGCGAATTTGCAACCCTTTTGAGACGTGTCACGCCTACGGTCAAGTCGGAGTCTTCTCTGGCGGAACTGCTCTCAGCGCGTGGTCACTACACCTGCTTCGCTCCTACCAACGAGGCAGTGACACAGTATATTGACAGCATCTACGGCGAGGGTGTCTTCACGGCAGAAACCGTTCCGGATTCTTGTGCCGAAGACATCACCAAGAACTGTATCATCGACAACGGTGACAACAGTGCCTATCTGAGCACCGACTTCCCCAACACGGAAACGGGCTCCTTCTCTCGCCCCAACATGAACGACCGCTACCTGACCATCAGCGTGGTGACGGGCAACGGTGCAGCGGACATCATGGTGAACGCTGCCTCCAAGATTCTGCAAAAGGATATCGAGGTGGAGAACGGTGTCATCCACTCTGTGGACAAGGTACTCTCCCTCTCCAACTCCTCCGTTGCAGACTTGATTAAGGATGAACAATACAACATGACGCTCTTCTCCGATGCCCTTGAATTGACAGGATGGAACGAGAAGTTGCTCGACATCATGGACGAGGATTATGAATACGACCACCCCGATCAGATTCACGGTCTGGACAACTCCATGTGGGACTGCCCCGAGCACCGTCGCTTCGGTTATACCATGTTCGTGGAGACCAACGATGTGTTCAACGCACTGGGCATCTACAGCATAGAAGACCTGGCAGCAAGGGCTAAGGAATGGTATCCCGATGCTACCGACGAGGACTACACCAGCGAAGACAACGCACTGAATCAGTTCATCTCCTACCACCTACTGCCCATGTCAATCAAGGTAGATAAATTGGTGATTCACTACAACGAAGGTGCCTACGATGCCGCTCACCCCACCACAGCCTCCCTTACCTATAATGTATGGGAATACTATGAAACCATGGGCAAGCAGCGTCGACTGATGAAGATTACCGAAGGTCCCCGTACCACCGATACCGCAACAGGTTCCAAGTTGCGCATCAACCGCTACTCCACCTACAACGATACCTACAAGAACCGTCTCGTGGAGAACGCCATCTCCGAAGAGAATGCCGGTGTTGTCATCGACAAGAACAACAACATCAACGCCCTCAACGGTTGGGTTTACCCCATCACCTCCGTACTCGTGTACAGCACAGACTACGTAGCACAGAAGGTACTCAACGAGCGTATGCGCTACGACATCTGCGCCCTGTTGCCCGAGATGATAACCAACGGTTACCGTCGCCCCATGGAGAGCACGGCATACACCGCCTTCCCTCCGGGCTACTTCTCTACCATGACCTGGAGCGATGAATCCGAGATCACCTACCTGCCCGGTTACCTGAGCGACTCCAACAGCTCCTGGCTCAACTTCCAGGGCGATGAGTTCAACATCACCGGACAGTTCGACTTCACCCTGAAGTTGCCCCCCGTACCCTATGCCGGCACCTATGAAGTGCGCTACGGATGTAACGTCAACGGCAACCGCGGTATGGCACAGATATACTTTGGCGAGGACAAGGACAACCTGCCCGCCTACGGAATTCCTATCGACCTGCGTGTGGGCGGTCAGACCAACTACGCCAGCAGTTCCACCAGCTTCATCGGCTGGGAACTCGATGCCGACCTGGGTAACGATGAGGAGTTGATTGAAGCCTCCGATAAGTCCATGCGCAACCTGGGCTACATGAAGGGCGCCAAGTACTTCAACCCCGGTCGTGGCACCTTCACCGCACGTCAGGCTCCGAACTGCTTGCGCTACATCGTCTACACGGGTTACATGGAACCGGAGAAGACCTACTACATCCGCTTCAAGACCGTGCTCGACGCTTCGCAGAAGCAGTTCGTGATAGACAACTTCGAGATTGTACCGAAGTCTGTCTACAACAGTCCTATCAAGTCCGAGGACAAGTGGTAAGCAAGAACAAACGTGATTCGAACTTTATTTAGAATAGAATAAGAATATGAAATATAAGAATAAAAGCAGTTTGCTGAAAGGTACCGTGGGCATGGCACTCCTCTTGGGGTGTGCCTCCTGCTCCGATACGTTCAACGACCATTTTGACTTGAGCAGCAACACGGAGACGGCTACGCTGTGGGAGAAGATTCAGGCCGATCCCGAACTCTCCGACTTTGCGGCACTGTGCCAACGCATACACTACCGCAAGAACGAGAACGACTTGAGCACCTCTACCACCTACGCCGACCTGCTGAACCAGAGCGTGGAATACACGGTGTTTGCTCCTACCAATACGGCACTGGAGGGTTCACAGTGGCTCACCGCCGAGGACAACTATACCACGGTGGCACAGTTCATGAACAACCATATAGCCCTCTACACCAACCTGAACCGCGACGATGCGGAGGCCGAACTCACCCTCCTCAACAAAAAGGAGAGCGAATGGAACATGGTGGAGAAAACCCTCTCCAACCAACCCCTCACCGAGGTGAACATAGCTGCCGGCAACGGTGTGCTGCATAAGTTGGGCGCCATCAACCCCTTCAAGTACAACCTCTACGAGTACATAGAGAGCGACAGCGACCTGGACTCCCTCAACACCTTCCTCAAGGACACCGAGTATAAGGAGCTCACCGGCTACGTACAAGGCCCCACCGTCAACGGACAAGTGACCTACCTCGAGGTAGACTCCACCACCTACAACGCAGCCTTCTACAACACCCGCGCCTACTTCAACCGCGAAGATAGCCTCTACGCCATGGTAGTACCCACCAACGAAGCCTGGAGCAAGGCACTCGAAAAGACCCAAAAGCTCTACAACTTCCGCAACAAGTACTACGACACAGACGGCAACCTCGTGAGCGAAATCAACGGCGACTCCCTCGCCCACATCTACTCCCGCATGGCCCTCATCAAGAACAACATCTTCAATATGAACCTGCGTAAGGACATCGACATCGAGCAGTACGGACAGATTGCCAAGAGCGACTCCCTGGAGTCCACCACCGGCGAAGTCTTCTACGGCGATGAAATCAATCCCCTCTTTGCAGGTACCACCCGAGTAGACAACCTCAGCAACGGATACCTCTTCAAGAGCAACGACTACAGTTTCTGGGAATCCTGGCAGCCGGAACGTTACATCAACGTCACCGCCTACAACATAGACGACAACAACACCAAGAACGTCTACAGCCAGTCCGCCGTCACCTTTTCTTATAAAGGTGTAGACAAGGTGACCGGTGACAGCACCACCATCATCACCAGCGGATACTACTTCCAGCCCAGCTCCAACACCTCCTACACCGAGGTGGGCATCAAGCTGCGCAACGTCCTCTCCGGCACCTACGACATCTACGCCGTAGTACTCCCCGACATAGGCAACAGCGAAGCAGACCGCAAACCCATCTACGTGCGCCCCTACATCCTCTGGACCGACAACGAAGAGAAGGGTAAGATAACCAACAGCGGAAGCGGCATCTACGGCAGCTACACCGGCAACTTCAAGCGCGATGAGTCCGCCATGGAGAACTTCCCCTACAAGAACTCCTCCGCCGCCATCCCCTTTGCCAAGGACGATGAGGGCAACGACATCATCGAAATCTCCAGCGTAAACCAGCCCGATAGTGTACTGCTCTTCAAGCACGTCACCTTCCCCTACTGCTGCTACGGTCTGGGCGATGATAGCTACCCCGTAGTGAAACTCCAAAGCCGTGTGCCCACCAAGCAGCGCGCCTATTTCACCAACCACTTCTATCTTGCCGGCATCTACCTGAAGCCTTGCAAAGATGAAGAGTAATAGCATTATCCTTAAGTAATAAGATTATGAACAAAAAATATAACAACAGCAGAATGTGGGCCGTGGGTACGGGCATCATGCTTTCCGCCCTCACCCTCGCCACACCGCTGCAAGCACAGGAGACGGCCGGTGCCAAGGCCGATACCTTAAAGACCCAACCCGTGCGGGAGCTTAAGAGCGTGGAGGGTTGTGTCTACGATGCGGCTACGGGTGCGCCCATGGAGGGTGTGCGCGTGAAGGCTATGGGCGACGACCGATACACCGCTATGACGGACGATAAGGGAAACTACACCATACGCGTTCCCAAGTATGTCACTACCCTTTGGGTGGAGGTGCCGGACTACAACGGCGTGCAACTCGCCGTTAAGGGTTCTACCCACCAGGATGCTCGTCTCTACAGCAGCGAACTGAAGGGTGCTTATGGCACCACCAACCGTATCACGGCAAGCAACAAGGCGAATATCGACAACTCCACCTCCATCAGTGTGGATCGTGAAATCGAAAACCTCCTCAACGGAGATGTACGCACCGTTTCTCGTACGGCCACTCCGGGACAGGGCGCTTATATGTTGATTCGTGGTATCAACTCTCTGAACGCCAACAGTCAACCGTTAGTGGTCATCGACGGTGTTATCATGGATATGCAGACCGACCGCACCACCATTCACGAGGGATTCTACAACAATATCCTGGCGGGAATCGATGTAGAAGATATCGAGAGCGTTGAGGTGCTCAAGAACGCTACCGCACTCTACGGTGCCAAGGGAGCCAACGGCGTGCTGCTCATCACCACCAAACGTGGTAAGAGCATGGCAACGAAGATTAATGTGAGCATCTTTGGTGGTTTCGAGACCACTCCTTACACCACCAAGGTATTGGACGGCAATCAGTTCCGCACCTATGCATCTGCCATCGCAGGTACCACGGACTACGGACAACTGCACAACACCTCGTCCACCATCCCGGCATTCTTTAGCGACAACTCAAGCTCCTATTGGTACCCCATGTATCACAACAACACCAACTGGAGCGACGGTCTGAGCAGCACGGCATGGAACCAGAACTACAAGGTCAATGTACAGGGTGGTGACGATGTCGCCATGTACAACCTCTCACTGGGTTACACCACCTCCGATGCTACCGCCAAGGGAACCGACATGGATCGCTTGAACATCCGTTTCAACACCGACATCAATTTGATTAAGAACCTCAAGACGGGCTTGGACATCTACTACAGCCGCACCACCTATAATATAAAGGACAACGGCTGGGCAGAGGACTACACCAACAGCACCATCTCCTCCCCCAACGTGCTGGGACTGATTCAGAACCCCGCACTCTCCAAGTATGGATACTACACGGGCGAAGACGGCAAACTGCATGAGTCCGGTGTCTATGCCGGTAAGTATGTAGGCGAAGTGACGGCATCCACCGCCGACAACGACATCCGCAACCCCTTCATGTGGGGCGAACAGTACATAGCCAACTCCTCTTTGGTCAACCCCTATTGGGTGCTGGAGAACGGCGAGGGTACCAACAAGAACCACGAGGAACTCACCATGTTCTTCTTGAACGTGAATCCGGAGTATGAGTTCAACCGTCACTTGCACTTGAACAACCGCTTCAGCTACAGCCTCACCCGCCAGAACGAGAAATACTTCCTTCCGGTGGCAGGTACACCGACCACGGTGCTCGAGGGTCTAGGCGATGTAAACAGCCAGGTGAAGACACTCTTCGGCAAGGAGACGAGCGTCTACGAAGAGTTGCGTCTGGACTGGAAGAACCGCTACGATGCTCATAGCATCAACGTGTTCGGTGGCTTCCGCATGACCTCCTTTACCTACACCGACAACTACGCCAACGGTTACAACCTGGGTAGCGATAAGATGCCGAACATGTCCTACTCCGCACAGTACAAGAGTTGGGGTGGCGACGATGAGAGTTGGATGAACATAGGCTATTTTGCCAACGCCGACTACAACTACGCCGAGCGCTACTATCTGCAAGCCACCGCCACCCTCGAGAGCTCCTCTCGTTTCGGTAAGGACGGCAGTCAGGGACTCGGACTCTTCGGTGTACGTTGGGGACTCTTCCCCTCACTGCAAGCAGCCTGGGTGATTTCCGCAGAACCGTTCTTCAAGACCGGCAAGGCAGTAAACTACCTGAAACTCACCGCAGGCTACGACATGAGCGGCAACGACAACATCAATGCCTCCGCCAGCCGTACCTACTTCCAGAGTCAGACCTTCCTGCGCAAAGCCACCGGTTTGGTACTGACCAACATAGAGAACCCCGACCTGCAGTGGGAGACCACACATAAGTTCAACATAGGACTGGAGGGTAGCTTCCTGGACAACCGTCTGCACGCCGGCGTCGACCTCTTCTACCACAAGACCAACAACCTGTTGACCCTCCGCAGCATCAGCTATCTCACCGGTTTGAAGAACTACTGGTGCAACGAAGGAAGCATGTCCAACAAGGGCGTTGAACTCAACCTCAACGGCATCCTCATCAACACCAAGGACTTCAAGTGGGAACTCGGCGCCACACTGGCACACTATAAGAATAAGGTGACCTCACTGCCCGAAGGCGACTACACCACCACCATCTACGGTGGCGAAGTACTCACCGCCGTAGGTCAGGCAGCCGGAGTCTTCTACGGATATCAGACCGCAGGCGTCTTCTCAACCGATGCCGAAGCACAAGCAGCCGGATTGGGTACCTATCTGAAGTATCCCACCGGACTCACCAACACCCCCTACCGCAACTTCCGTGCAGGCGATGTACACTTTGTGGACCAGAACGGTGACGGCATCATAGACGAGAACGATAAGGTGGTCATCGGCAATCCGAACCCCGACATCTACGGCAACATCTTCACCTCCTTCCACTACAAGAGATGGACTTTGAGCGCCAACTTCAAGTACTCCGTAGGCAACGACGTGTACAACTACCAGCGTTCACAATTGGAGGCAGGCAACAACTTCTACAACCAGACCACAGCCCTGCTCAACCGCTGGACCCACGAAGGTCAAGTCACCTCCGTACCGCGTGTATGCTCCACCGAGAGCGATGAATGGGTGAACAACGAGCGCTTCTCCGACCGCTGGATAGAGGACGGTAGCTACCTCAAGCTCAAGACCCTGCGTCTCACCTATAGTCTGCCGCTCAATCTGAGTTGGCTGCAAGGTGTGACCGTCTACGGCGAGGGCAGCAATCTCTTTACCCTCTCCAAGTATCTGGGCAAAGACCCCGAGACCTCCTGCGGCAACAACGTGCTGTACCAAGGCATCGACACCGGTATGCTCCGCTACGGACGTGCCTTCACAGTGGGCGTAAAATTAAACCTATAATTGAAGAAGACAATGAAGAAACTATCTATAATTTCTACGCTCCTCATGGCGCTGGGCATGGGTTTCAGCTCCTGCTCCGACATGCTGGAGAAAGATGCATCGGACAAGGTGTACGTCAGTGCACAAGACACGCTCTACTCCTACTGGGGTATCCTGCAGAAGGTGCAGGGGATTGTGGAGCGCAATGTGATTATCAATGAGATAAAGGGCGACCTGGTGACGGGTAGCTCTTACGTGAGCGACTCCATCAACAACATCGCCAACTACGAGCAGGTGCAGAACGGTTCCAGTGCGCTGGCAAACATCAGCGACTACTATGCCGTGATCAACAACTGCAACCTCTACCTGGAGTCCTGCGACACGGCTGCCATCAAGAACAACAAGCAGTACATGATGCAGGAGTATGCTCAGGTAATGGCGATTCGTGCGTGGACCTACCTCCAGATGGTGTACCTCTACGGCGAGGTGCCCTTCTATACACAAGGCATTCGTTCACTCTCTTTCCTCGACAACTTCGATGGCAAGACCGTAAACAAGAATACGTTGGCCACAGAGCTAGGTCCGCAGTTGTTGCAGATTCAGGCAAAGGTGGGATTCAACTATCCCTCTTACGGTTCCTATGACACGGGCGGTGGTGTGACCATCTCCGCCGACCTGTGCATGTTCCACCCCTATCTGGTGTATGCCGACATGCAGTTGGCAGCCGGCAACTACGACGAGGCGGCGTATCGCTACTGGGAGTGGTTGTTGGAGAACGACGGTGCTCTGAGCAACAACTGTTTCCCCTTCAAGAACAAGTCTAAGATAGACGACGACTATACGTACACCACCACGACCTACGTAAATCAGTTCACCAACACCTCCGTGGGCAGTGAGTTGATTACAGTCATCCCGTCGGCTTCCAACAAGCAGTTTGGTAAGATGCTTACGGGCGTAGCGAATCTCTACGGTTACACCTCCAACTCCATCCAGAGCACCGAGGAGGGAGACGAGGACGACGGTTCGGATGCCAGCACTTCGGCATCTCTGTCTCTCTCTCTGAATTACAAGAAGGAGTTGGATCCCTCACAGGCCTATTTGGATTTGAACAAGGCACAGTACTATGTAGCTCCCACGGGTGTAGTGATGTATCCGGGCGATGTTCGTGGTACGGCGGGCAGCAATGCCTCCCTTTATCGCAGCACGAATACGGACGACAACAAGCAGTATTTGTTTGTTCAGAAGTTCTGTCCGTACCGCAGTTTCACCTATAACATTCCGTTGTATCGTCGTTCTCAGGTGTGGTTGCGTCTGGCAGAGGCCATCAACCGCATGGGTTTCCCGGAGTATGCATTTGCCATTTTGAAAGATGGTTTGTGTGCGGCCTCACTGCCTAAGATTGAGAAGTATCAGGTGAGCATAGAGGATGAGGAGGGCAACATCACTACGGAGACGCGTGAGCGTTTTGTAGAGGGTGAAGCCAACTGCATCGACTCTTTGGAGTATGTGCGTGCGCAGGCTTATTCTCAGTTGGATTTCACGAACGACAAGTGGACGAAGGGTTCCACAATTACGGTTTCCTACACGTACAACGGTCAGGAGTACAAGAAGGAGTTGACACACATGGGTATTCACGTGCATGGATGTGGTGATGTAGAGGGTTATGCCGACACCCTTTACTTTGACTACAAGAAGATATTGGCTGCAGCCGAGTTGACTCCGGAGTCTCCGTTATCGGATCGTGTGAATGCGATTGAGAATGTGATTGTAGACGAAATGGCATTGGAGTGTGCCTTTGAGGGCACTCGTTTTTCCGATTTGGTTCGTATAGCCGATCACAAGAATCAAGCGGGTTACAACGGTACATTGTGGTTTGCAACGAAGGTTGCGGGTCGCAAGGGAAGTGATTTGGTAGATCAGTCGCTTCTGGAGAAGCTCAAGTCTCAGAGCAACTGGTACCTACCGGTTCCTGCATGGAAATAATTTTCACTCAATAACAAGCTTTTTGCCGGGGTGTCGAAATGTTTTTCGCTGCCCCGGTTCTTTTTTACTCAATTTTCGGATTTTCCTAAGTCTTTAT
>CAYSOK010000061.1:0-9071 GCA_964432645.1 uncultured Bacteroidaceae bacterium
TAAACGAAAAGCCTTATCTCGTCAATGAGAACTTCATGCTCAATCCAAAGTCTCGAGTGGTGGTAGGATAGGAACTGGAGGACAACAACGGAGTATTCGTCTGACGGTCGTAATAAAAACTCATGGTCAACAACTTGCTCAACGTGTAATCCGCAGAGAAAGAAAGTTTCAACGCCTTATTGCCACTCGTCGCCTCGGAGAGACCGGTCTGGATGTTGCGACTCAAGGCACTCTGATTGCGCCAAGAAAGATCCAAACGGAGATTCATCTCGTGATTCATACCCTTCTTCGAAGTCTCGTTCTTCTTCGCTGTGGCATTCTTCTGAGTGCTACTCGTGTTCTTACGACGATCCGCAGACTTCACCTTCTTTGCCTTGGTTCCACCAAAATTGAAGAGCTTGAAGTCCGAAATCTTATAACCCATTCCTATTACAATATCCTTGGAGGAAGTCTCACTCAGAAGCGCAGAAGTCATGCTCAAGTTCAATACACGCGTACTCTTATACTCCAACTTCGTGGTGAGATTGTTGTTGAAGGTAAGACTCAAGCCCAAGAGCGGAGAGAAACTCTCGTTGATGGAAACCGTGCTGATATCGTACGGACTGCTCGGCACCAAATTACCGGTGGTGACATCCGATACAAAACCCAAATCTCCCATATACTCCAACCAACTGCTGTATGTACTGTACGAACCTATGCTATACACACTCTTATATGCATGTGAAAGGGTGACACTCTTGAAGTGATCACGGAACCAAGGAAGCTTCGCCAGACCGTTGTAACTCAAAGACCAGTTCGGCAGAATCTTACTCAGGGAAGGGAAGAAATCCAATCCCTTGCTGCCACCGGTGTACGCCTCGAGGAAGGCAGGTACCATGACATCCGCACTGTACTTACTGATGGTTCCGTTGGCAGGGTCAAAGGTCTTGCCCGCCATCTCACCACTCGGATACACCGTGCCGGCATAACGAGCCTCAACACGCTGCTGATAGACATCCAACAGATTGCAGAACTTCTCGAAAGTGGCATTCTTATATCCGTTGTCGGCATTGCCGGTACCCTGGAAGGCGGAACCGATACTGATGGTGGTCATGGTGAAACTACCGGAACGTGTGGTCGGCATACCGGCATACATATACTGAATGCTGGCGGCACGCGTTATGGTGCGACTGGCATTGAGGTCTATCTTTAAGTTGGTGACCGGTTCAAGTGTAATCTTTATCTGTACATCTTCTTGATTGTTGGTGGTGGCACTGCTCGTGACGCTATCGTTGTTGAGCAACCATCCGCGCTCTTGGGCACGAGAGATGTAGCTGTCGCCGGTGAGTCCAAACGCAAAGTCAAGTCCCGGCACCAGTCCGCCGTCGCTGCGCTGACCGAACATGTCACCCACGTTGGGCATGAATCCGGGAAGATACATGCTGTAAGTATTGCGATAAGTGAAGCTGGCACTACGCGTCATCATCGCTACACGCGCCACCTTCTGCGCCACCTTGTACCAAGTTTGCTCCTTGGGGTCCTTGCCGCGCTGTATGGAAATCTTCACGCCGGTGGTGTCCTTTACCTTATTTAATATATTAATGGTGTTATCGTCCGCCACCTTGTACTTGAGGGAGAATTTGCGACCGTCCTTGGTGATGGCCTTAACATCGAGATACTTCGTCTTGAGATTGTGCGACAACTTAAGGGTGGTGTCCGGCAGCAACTCCATCTCCTTGCTGAAACCCTTCGTTGCCTTTCCCTCCTTACCGGTGGGAACGACCTCCTCCTTGTCAGACTTCTTTCCGGACTTCTTGCCATCTTTTGCATCGGCGTCCGTGGAAGGATTTTTGGAGGAATCTTTCTTGGAAGCATCCTTAGCAGAATCCTTTTTTGAATCCTTGGAAGAATTCTTCGTATTCTTCTTATTGCCCGCATTCTTATCGGAAGCCTTCGCCGCATCGTTGGCCTGCTTCAAGAAGGGGATGTAGTTGTAGAGGGTCTCGAAATTAAACTTACCATTCAGGTTCACCGTACGCTGATTGTTGATGGTGTTGCCCAGACTGGTACCGTCCGACAGTTCCGTACCACGCGCCCAACTATAAGAAGAGGAATAGGTGGCATCCGAAGTAATCCAACTAAAGATAGGAATACGGTTGATGGGCAGTTGATAAGAAGCACTGAAGGACTGTTGATAACTCAACGGACGCCCCAGATTGCGCAGACTGGTACGCACGGAATCCTTCCATGCCTCGTAGCGGTCGGGATACAAATCCTTGTTAATCACCGTGTACGGCTCCTCTATCTCCGCATTCGTAGCCGAAGAGAACTGCGCATGGAGTGCCTTGGTGAAGTCCCAACGGATGGAGAACTGACGATTCCAAAGGAACTGTTCGGAGAAGGAGATGGGGATGGAAGAATAGTCGTCCTGCTCCATATCTCGCTCCTGCAATTCATAATAGGTACGCGTGATGTCGCTGTTGAACGTAAGGTTCTGCGGCAGATAGTTGAAGTTCTGCGTCTTGATGATATCGAGCCACTTGCTCTTGCCCTTGAGGTTCTTAAACGGTTCAAACGCCTTGTAGCTTGGAGAATAGGAATAGTTGAAGTTGGCCTTCCAGTTTTCCTCAATCTCCCACACCGTGGTCTCGCCGGTCGTCTTGGTCTTGTTGTGGCTGTAACTCAAGGAGAAGTTCTGCGGATCCCACGGCATGGCAAAGCGCTTGTTGCCCACATTGAACTTCACATTGCTCACGCTGAAATTGCTGGAAATGACACGCTTGATAACAATATCCTCCAAAGAATCACGCTCCGTCTTGTTGGCACAAGCATCCAACGCATCGTCCAGAAGCATATCGGTGTTCAGCGGATTGTACTTGGGACGCGTCACCTCCTTGGCATAAGAGTAGTAGACGGGAGCATTCACACGCCATTTCGTAGGGAAGAACTTACCCATCTCCATATTGGTCGTCACGCTATATTCATAAAGATTGTCCTGACGACGGCTGCTCACGCCCTCCTCCAAGCCACCGAATCCGGCAGTCTCCACATGTCCCGTGAGATTGACCGTACCCAGGTCGGAGAGCTGCACATTGAGATTGCCTTGAGCCGCCCAACCGCCGCTGTTCTCAAACTCCTGCAAGCGGAATTCATTGGCCCAAATCTCCACACTCTTATTGCGGTTGCTGTTGTTGCGCACACCAATCATCATCGCCGTCACCTCGCCCAGAGAGGGATTACCCAGCACACTAATCTTGTTGTTCGGACGGTCGGAATCGTAGGTATAGAACACCTTGGTGTACTCCGCCCCACCCTGATTCTTAGCGATGTTACGCGCCTTCTTGACATCCGTGAAGACGGTGAGGTCCACATCCAACATATTGTCCTCGGGCCACACCTCCTTACGTTGACTTGTAGAGTTGTTATCGTATTTACCCTCCGGTGTCAACTTCATCGGAATCTCATACTCATAGTAATTGCTGCGGAAGTCCGAACCCAAACGAATAAATACCGACACATCGTTGTCCTGAAGATTCGTCACATCGTTCTCCAGCGCATTGGCATGGAGGAAGAGTTGCAAATGCTTGTACTGACGCATATCCAAGTTGGAATTCTTGTACACCGCCCGTGCATCGCCCGCCGCCAAATCATTGATTACGATAGACAAGGCCTGTTCGTTGGACTCATTCAACTGCGCTTGACTGGGGTCTACCACACGAGAGATGCCCGGAGGAAGTACGTAGTTGACCGGCGCCTTGCTACCGTTCTCCTCGTAGTTGACCGCACTCACCGCCATGCTACCGCTATTGGAAGAGGTAGAGGAATCCAGTGTACGGGTATAATTGCGCCAATCGGCACGCACCAAATCGAGTGTAGCAAAACGCAGTACGATGGGGTTCTCAAACTCCGTCAAGAACATACGCATGAAGCGGATGCTGGTGAAGTCGGAGATGCCGCCCTTCTTCTCCACATACTGGTCGATAGGGATGCGGAACTGATACCAATTGACATTCTCCGTCTCACCGTTGCGGAGTTTGACGGAAGCGGTACGGATGTCGCTGATGAAGTTCTGTCCCACCTCCATGAGGTTCGGATCCATATCCACCTCATAACGGTAGAACTTCTCATACTCGTTCATCGTATAATCCGTATTAATATCCTCGGCATCCGGGATGGATTTGTAAGAGGTATCGTAAGACTCCGTACGTCCCTCGCTATCGGGAGAGTTGCCGGCGGGGGAGTTGATATTCTTGTAACGTTCCAGGATGGAGCGTTGTGCCGCATCGTAATCGCTACCGCGGAAATAGTGGTAATCATCGCCCGCGGGGTCGGCATAGATACTGTCAAACACCTCCGGCGAAACCTTGCCCTGTATGGCTGAGAGGTAATCGCGGTAGGCACCGAAGTTCTGTTCCTCCTCGTCCGTAAGTCCGTTGAAGCCCACATCCTGACGGTTTCTACTGCCGGAGGAGGTGTTGAAGGCATAGGTCACACTGCTCTGTGTGGGCACGCGTCCCCATACGGTTTCGGTATAGTAAGTGGAACTGCCGTCGAGGGGCATACCACTCTCGTAGAACTTCTTACCGTCCTTCAAGATATCCTCGCTCACCTCACCCAGGTCGATATAGAACTTACCGCTATAATTGCCGGCGCTGCCACGGGTATAGATGAAGGGATCCATCAACCAGAACTCTATGTATCCGATGTTACTGGTTTCGAAATCGCTGGTTTCAATCTTGCGCATCATGCCGCCCCAATTGTCGTAGGGGTCGGTGAGGTGACCGTTGATGTCGAGGTTGGTATTGAGGTTGTAAGGACCTCGCTCACTGGGGTAGTACGCCAGGTTGAGAATGTTCAATGTAGAGGAGGTACTACTGGTGGAAGTCAAACTCTTATTGGGGTAAACCTCACGTTCGTACACCTCGCGAACATAGTGGTTGGAGAGTTGATTGAGGTCACTCTTGATGTGCGACGGTGTCAGGTTGCTACTGCGACGCGTGAAGAGCGGGTCGATGTAGTACCATGCCAACTTGGCACGTCGATATCCGTAGCGCACATCGTTGCTGAGCGAAGCCTCCTCGAAGCCCGTCGGTGTACTACAAATCACCCAAGAGGTGGGGCTGCGCATATCCACGCCGTTCTTGGTGTTCTCGAAATCGTCTATATAGCTCGCACCGTCCTGAATATCGCCGTTTTGTCCGGCAATCAACTGAGCAAATTCGCCCGTGAAGTTGATGCTGCTGGGAGCGGTGAGATGGAGTAACGGTATCTTGTTCAGGAGGTTGGTCAACCACTGGCTCTCTTTCTTCCAACTCATGTTCAGTCCCCAGATGGTGTTGTTCAGGGGTTCCTCGCCCATAGAAACCTTGGTGGTGAGGGCTTGTTCGCTCAAGTGCATCAAGGTACCGCCCAGGATGAAGTTTTTGGACACCTCGTACTCCAGATTCATGCCCACCATGGTTTTGCGCTGCATGCCATAATAGTCGTTGCTCTCCAAGCTGACATTGACAGCCGTTCCGGCATCGATAATACTCTGGTTGATGATGGTGACACGACCGCTGCTATAGTCCACGGTATAGTCGCTGTTCTCGGTCAAGGTGACACCGCCGGCAGTCACCACCACGGAACCGCGCGGCACGTTGCCCGTACCCAAGTCTATCTCGCTGCCGCTGCTACCGGAGTAGCGACCGGTGAGGATAAACTTGTCCTTCTCCGCGATTTGTTTCGCCACGGTTTTGGTGGAGTCGTAGAGTTCATCGAAGCAGTATTTCTCCGCCAACTCCTCGCTTCCCAACTTGCTGCGCAGGTGGTCACCAAAGGGTTCCACTACGGGGAAGATGATGTAGCCGTAGGAGGCCAGGATGGTGTAGCCCTCCACATAGTCGAACTGTCCGTTGGAATTCAATTTATTGTTGTTGTCCAAACGGTCCAAGTTCATCATCTTGAGCAATGGAGTACTCTTGAATTGTGCCTCCGGCAGGTAGTTGGTATAGACGCCTGCGGAATCGTTTTGGAACTTGATATCGAGTTTAAACTTATCCTTCTGTATGCTGGAAGCTCCCAGAGAGTAGACGTTGCGCATCATGAGGTTCCAGGTGCCGGTACCCGGGGAGTTGTCGGTATTCTTAAGACTCTTCAGGAAGAGAGCCTTGGAGTTGTCGGTGATATCGGCAGCAAACTCACCCACCTGATAGGTCTGTCCGCCGTAGGTATATTCGTAGGCTATGGCGAGGACTTCATCGGTTTGGAGGGTGGTTTTCAGTTGGATATATCCCAGTGCCGTATTGACGGTGTACTCGGAACTTGTCAACTTACGGGCGGATTGTATCTTCTCGTAGTCGAGACCTCCCTGCATATTGTGGAAGCCGTCCAGATAGGTGTTGGCCTGACTGATGTCGCGCACGCCGGTTGAGTCGCGCTGATTGAGTTCGGCGTAGAGGGTATTGGCGCTGTTGGAGGGGATGCGCATGCCGGTGGTCACCCAACTATCGTTGTAGAGATGCGCGCTCTTCTCTTCACCCAAGTCGGTAAAGGAGAGTACGTTGCGCTGATTCTCGTAGCTACCCGTCTTGTTGGTCATCCACACCTCCACACGTTTTATCTGTATACCACTGGTGATGTTGGGGAGGTTTTGCAGATTTTTATCATAGTTGTCGCGGAAGTAGTTGGAGAGGAAGAAGAAGCGGTTTTCCACATAAGCATCCGCTCCTATCTCGAAATCGTGCAACTGCGTACCGCCCTTACTGCTCACGCTCTTGGTTGAGGATTTCTTCTGCGAAGCCACCAACTGCATCTTGAGTTTGCCGAACTGCAGGTCGGTGCGCACACCGAACAGACTGCTGGCACCCTTAATCAAGGAGGAGTTGGTAGGCATGGAGATGTTTCCCGCCTCTACGAGTTTGATAATTTCATCCTCCTTGCCTTCATACTTGAGTTTCAGGTTCTTGGAATCGAAATCAAATGTAGCCTCGGTATCGTAACTAAGATTGAGGTTCACCTTATCGCCCACCTTACCGTTGAGACTCAGGTTGACCTTCATATCGAAATCGAACGCCGTCGTTCTGCGGTTGTTTACCGGGAGAGCGGGATTGTCCTCGCTCTTAATCGTACCGCCAAACTTCAGTTCCGCCGTACCCTGCGTCTTGATGCGCACACCGCCCGGACCAAAGATTTTCTCGGCCGGACCCAGACTGAACTGAGCATCCAGGAAGTCGAAGCTGCTCTTACCGTTGTTGTTGTAATCCTCTTGATTCTTCCGGCGATAGAAGTCCGCCATGCTGCGGCGGAGCGTCCACTTGTGATACTCCTCGGGAGACATCAGAACGGGGGTGTTCAGATACCCCTCCCCCATTTTCGTACCCACGTAATAGAAATTGGAGTCCACGTCATACGTCTCCTCACGCTTGAGATTCTCCGGGTCTTGGAGGTCCGACACCTGACGTTTCAAATCGTGCTCCACCACCGGCGAAGTCTTCTTGACCGTCACCTTCATGGTATCGGCAGGCACCGAGGGAGACAACAAGGGCATAGAGTTGGTTGCTCCGTACACCACGGTGAGTGCACTGAGCAACAAACCCGTCAGCCACAAAAGAAAGTTACGATTCCATCTACTGTTCCTCATGTCGTCTCCCGGTTTTGTGTTTATTTTATAATCTTAAGTGCTGCTTTAATAACCTGTGAAACCTCCAAATCGGGTTGTTCCTTAAGCACCGCCCGCACCGCCTTGGTACCGGCGCTCTGTTGGAATCCCAGCATGGTGAGTGCTGCAATAGCCTCGTCCATCACCTCCTTGGTGGCGTCCGGCAGGAGGGTGGTCTGTGTGCCTTCGCCCGAGAGTGTTCCGCCATCGATGGCCGGAATTTTATCCTTTAGATCCACAATGATACGTTGTGCGGTTTTGAGCCCGATGCCCTTCACCCCCTTCAGCAGACTATCGTTTCCCTGCAGAATGACCTCGCTGAGTTCGCGGGGGGAGAAGGCGGAAAGAATCATGCGAGCCGTGCTACCGCCAATACCGGAAACCGTGATGAGCAGCAAGAAGAGTTCGCGTTCGGCACGGGTGGAGAAGCCGAAGAGTATGTGTGCGTCTTCGCGAATGGCTTCATAGACGAAAAGTTTCACACTGTCTTTCCCTTGTATGGCGGAATAGGTATTGAGGGAGATATTCAGTTCGTATCCCACCCCGTTGCAGTCGATAATGGCTGTGGTGGGGTTCAACTCGTCTACCTGTCCGCGTATGTATTCTATCATAGTTGTCTTGTCCTCTTTAATATTATATATTACTTTGTTTAAAACGAGCGAGCGCTTGGTTTATTGTGTATAAAAGAGGTGAAGTTGCGGTGATTCGCACAGTTTTTCGTCATTTGAAGGCGATTTTGTTGGTTTTTTCGCTAACTTTGCGATGGATTTGAATAAAAACCCGGCACGTGAGACATGCCGAAAAGAACCAACTATAAAAAACAGAACGATGAAGAAATATATGATTTTTGCCTTCATGGCAATAGGATGGACGGTGTGCAGTTCGTGCACACGGCAGTCCGCAAAACCTGCCGCTACCACAAATTCAACCTCCGCCCCAAGAGCCGAGAAGACGGCTCCCGCCGCACCGCGTCGATTGACGGATGCAGAGTATCGGAAAGCACAAAAGGAGTGGTTGGCGGAGAACGCCAAGAAAGATAGCGTCGTGACACTCAAGAGTGGGCTACAATACAAAATTTTACGACAAGGCGACGGTAAAATACCTCGTAAAAGCAGTAAAGTATGTATACATTACGAGGGAAGAACCACCGATGGCAGTTTGTTTGACAGTTCCTACGAACGTCAAATGGCGCTCACCATGTCGGTAAGTGATTTCATCGATGGATGGCAGGAGGCGCTGTGTCTGATGCCGGTGGGTTCCAAGTGGGAGATATACGTACCACATTATCTGGCGTACGGAAAGGAGGACGGCATGCCCTTCCGCCCCTACTCCACGCTCATTTTCACCATAGAACTGCTCAGCATCGAGAAGTAAAAAGCCGCGAGAGAACCATCCACGAATCATAAAACCATGCGGCATGTACCACGTGCCGGGTTTTTGAGGACGTTCCACG
>CAYSOK010000062.1:0-9032 GCA_964432645.1 uncultured Bacteroidaceae bacterium
GGAGGAGCGTCAGGAGTTGAAGAAGTTCAGCAAGTTGGCGGATGCGTTTACGCCGTTGGCTAAGGGTATGAACTCTGAGTTTGCCAACCAGAATGCTTACGATTGTATTCAGGTTCACGGTGGTTCCGGTTTCATGTTGGAGTATGCTTGTCAGCGTATTTATCGCGATGCTCGTATCACTTCTATCTACGAGGGTACGACTCAGTTGCAGACGGTTGCGGCGATTCGTTACGTGACGAACGGTACGTATAGCAGCATCATCAGTGAGTTTGAGAACACGCCGTGGGCACCGCAATACGAGGGCATTCGCAATCGTATCAAGGAGATGGCTACGAAGTTCAATGCGTGCACCAATGCGGTGAAGGAGGCTGGCAATCAGGAGTTGCTCGATATCTGTGCGCGTCGTCTTTACGAGATGGCTGCTTACACCATCATGGCGCAGTTGCTGTTGCAGGATGCGTCCAAGGCTCCGGAGCTTTTCGAGAAGAGTTTGACGGTGTTTGTGAACTATGCCGAGAGCGAGGTGGAGAAGCACTTCAATTGGTTGCGTAAGTTCGATGCGTCTCAGCAGGAGGCGTACAAGGCGTTGTAATATAAGTACAGAACAAGAAAAAAATCGGGAGGTGAACCCATATTGGATTCACCTCCCTTTTATTAAGTTCAAAAAAGAAATTTCCGTAGAAATTCTCGACCTCCTCTTTTATAAAGAATCAGCCAACGTCTTGAGGTCCTCGGCACTAATCAAGCCCTTCTCCACCATGAAGGTGATGGCATTGACAGCCTTACCGTTGAAATAACGGTCAATAGACACTGTGCGAGTAAACAAGTCGTATTCATCTTTTGATACAGCAGCGCTGTACAAGAAATAACGTCTCTTTTGTACTTTGTGTTTAACGAGACCATTCATCTCCAAACGCTTTACCAGTGTGGAGAGAGTATTAAAGTGCGGAGTATAATCCGCATCCAAACCCGCTAAAATCTGGGTCATCGGAAGCTCTTCTTTGGCGTTCCAGAGGACCTTCATAATCTTCTGTTCTTTTTCTGTTAGAATCTTCATAATATACCGTGACAAGTATTATCGTTACACTAATCGGTGTGCTGCAAAAGTACATATTTATAACAAAACAAACGAGCATTTTGCTCGCAAATATCGCCCCGTTCAATATTTTTTAACACCGATTATTCTTTTTGTAACGCTTCGTAACTTTTTTTCCCTCGGGAAACAGAGGAAAAGCTGCAATGAGCAACGTCTTCGATGCTCCTTTGCAGCTCTCCTCTTTTATTACATATGCGTCTTAATCATTAAAACAACTTAGCCGGATATACGCCCTCGTCTACCAACGACTGAATCTTGGCAACCACTGCCTCGCGGTCTGCTGCGTAGGTCACGCCAAACCACTTACTGGTCGTATCCAACACTTTGCAGGTGGCTACACCACGGTTGATCAAATCGTCTACCATCAACGGGATGAAGAATTCAGCCTTGAGGTTTTCCATGTTCTTCGGATCGCTCAAGAACTTCTTGAAGTATTCCTCGCTGTGCTCGAAGTAGTCGGGAGTGAAACCCCACATGTTCATAGACACCGGAGTGTTGTCCTCGATAGGAGTCCAAGCACCGTTCTCATCCTTGTAGCAGATGGGACCGTTTACGCGCATAATCTCGGTGCGCTCCACCACGTCGGTCAAGTTGTTGTTTGCATCCTTCTGACAGATTCCGCGTGCTACGGTTCCGTTCTCGGAAAGGGTGTTGGCACAACGGAATCCTACCATAGCGTAGGTGTTCTTGCTGCCCTCAGGGAGTTCGCTCAAGAACTTACCGATGGTCATGAAGGCATCGCGATTGTAGAAGTCGTCGCAGTTGATTACACAGAACGGCTCCTTGATGACATCCTTACCCATCAAGACAGCGTGGTTTGTACCCCACGGCTTAACACGGTCTGCCGGGCAGGTAAATCCTTCGGGCAGTGCATCGAGTGACTGGAATACCAATTCAGCAGGAATGTGGCCTTCGTACTTGCTCAATACCTGTGAACGGAATTGCTCCTCGAAATCCTTGCGGATAACGAATACGATTTTTCCAAAGCCGGCTTGAATGGCATCATAGATGGAATAGTCCATGATGGTTTCTCCGTTGGGACCAAGGGTATCCAACTGCTTCAAACCTCCGTAACGGCTACCCATGCCGGCAGCCAATAAAAACAATGTAGGTTTCATATTCTTGTTAAATTAAATGTTTATTATTTGGATATAGCAAAGCTACAAATTTATTTTCTAACTACCAAGCTTTTGGCGGTTTTTATCGGTTTTTGTGGCAAAAACATGGATTATTGCCCCGTTTCCGGCTACAAAATGCTATTTTTCTCCTTCTTTAGAACGGATAACCTACAGCAAAATGTATGCCGAGTCCGTCCTTGAAACGGGGGATGTTGTAGTATCCGCTCTTGCCTGTTTCGTAGGGGAGGTGAATGCCGATACCTACGTCGAGACGGAGGACCAGGAAGTCCATGTCGTAACGGAATCCGAATCCGGTACCGGTGGCGAGTTCTTTGCCTAGGTTCTTGAGTTTGAAGACGCCGCCGGGACGGTCGGGGTCATCGCGCACGAGCCATACGTTGCCGGCATCGAGGAAGATGGCTCCGTTTAGGCTACCGTAAAGGGGGAAACGTAACTCTACGTTGGCTTCGAGTTTGAAGTCACCGGTTTGGTCCAGATAGGAGTATTGGGAGTCGTCGGTGTGATAACTGCCGGGACCTATGGAGCGTACGGTGTAGGCGCGGATGCTGTTGGCACCGCCCACATAGAATTGTTCGGAGTAGGGGGCTTGATCGGAGTTGCCGTAGGCGTAGAGGATGCCGGTACGGAAACGGGTGGCGAGTTGCAGACTTCTGGTCAACGTGAAGCTCTCGCGATACTCGGCACTGAGCTTTACAAACTGGGCAAAGGGATTGCCAAAGAGTTCTTTGTTCTTCTCGCTAAACGACTTTCCGGCAAGGGCATAAATACCGGAGGTCACGTTGCCGGCTTCTTTTACTTCGGCGGTGAAGGAGCGCGGATTGTGTGCTGTGGCTCTGCTCGTGAGAGTGATGCCGTAGCTCATGGCGGGTACAAACTGGTCGCGCATACTTATGTAGAGGGCTTCGTGACTGTTCACTATCTCGTCAAATGCCGGGGTGGTGTTCATCAGTTTGTCGAAGTCTATTGACAGCGGGGTGAAGGATTGGGTTACTTGGTCGTTGGGCTGCCGTTGATAGGTGGCGCTGAGTCCCACTCCCACCATATTATAATAACCGGAGCGGTTCAAGCGATTGGCATCGAAGGCAAAGATGGAGGTGTTTTTGCTTCTGCGCAGACGTCTGCCTAGGAAGGGGAAGAGCAGTCGGGGGGATTCCAACTTGATGCTGGCGCCGTAACTGTAGGAGTTGATGTCCACGCCCTGTGAATTGCCTCCGCCGGTTTGCCATTCGTAGGATGCATTGAGTGCCAACGAGAGTTTCTCTCCCCCACGGAAGGCGTTCAGTTTGGAGAGAGTAAACTCAGCTCCGGGGCCCGTCTGACTGTTGCTCTTGGTGGTGACACTGAGGTCGAGTTCTGCATCGTAGGGTTTGTCAAGTACACCGGAGATTTCTACGTCTAGTGTATCGCAGCTCTCGGTAGAGTCACGGCGTACGCAGTTCATCTCTAGAGAACTGAAGATACCCATGGATTGCAGATGGCTGAGTGTTAGGTCTTGATAATCGGCATTATAGGGTTCGCCTTTACGATACGCCACGTTGTGCAGGATGGCTCCGCCGCGTACGGGCATCTTGTCGCCGCCGTAGCGGAAGGTGAAACCTCCGCGTCGCAGACGGAATACGGAATCCAACGTCTCGGTAGAACTTCTGCGAATATCTACCGTAGTCTTTCCTATGTACCATTTACGGTTGGCCTCCTCGGGGATGCCCTCCATGGGGACCACCTGCAGTTGAACCTGCCCGGGAGTCTGTACCGTATCGGCACGATAGGTGATGAAACTGCTCTGATAATAGTAATATCCGTTGTTACGGAAAAGATTCAATATGCGTGTACGCTCGGCATCCAACTGTAGTACGCTGAAGGCATCGCCTGTTTTCAAGAGACGGGAGCCGGCGGTTTCGTCTAGCATCTGCTGCTCTGCCTGCGGAAAGTTGAGATACTGCACATCGCCCAAGCGATAGAGAGTACCCGTGCGCACCACATAGTCTATCTTGGCTTTCTTGGGATTCTTGCCCTTCACCACATCGTATTCCACCTTGCCGTTGAAGAAGCCATAGTTGTGCAACACGGTGGTTGCCACCATGGTACGCAACTCCGGGTTCACACTGCTCACCAACACCGGATAGGTGGCAAAGGACTTAAATATCCACTTACCTACGGCGGTTTTGGAATCAAGAAAGGCGTTGTAACACCACAGACCTACGGGGAAGGGGGAACGGTAATAGGAGCTCCCCATGAAGGAACCGTTCGGAGCACACTCCAGAGCGGCATCCACCTCCTCCTGCACCAGACTCAGCGCCGCCTTGTCCACGGCTGCAGCAGCCTTGGCTTTCTTCTTGTCCTCCTTGGTTCCGGCCTTACCGAACTGCGTCTTTACCGCCTCGCCGATACTGCTGAAGTCGTTGCCCGTAAGTGCTTCGTCCACTGCTTGATAGGCGCCAACCAACGAGGCCACAACGCCCCCTTCGGTCGTCGATTTCTTCTTCTTTTGCTGCGGATTATAGTCTATACTCCCGATACCGGTGTAGAGCACATCGCCCTCCTCCAGTTTATCGGTGGTACTGCATGCCCCGAACAAAAGGAGCGCACAGAGTGTGAGTAGTAGGGTGGTTATTTTCATTGCGTCTTTGTTTTACGGAATATAAAGAGGTCGCTCAACTTATCCATCTTCTTGCGCAGCACCAAACCGGCACCGGCTTCGGAGAGGTTGCCTTCCAAGAGGTCTTCCACATCCTTGTCGTAGAAGAGTCGTACGTAACGTGTACCGCCGTTGTCGAGTCGATACTCCAGGGATACATTGTCTATAAAGGTCTGATCGGCAGACTCTACCTCCTTACCGGTGGATACCTTGCCGCCGACAATCACACTGACTCTATTGTTCCAGAATCGTTTGGCGAAGCGGAAAGAGTAGTCGGTGGTGCTGGCACCGGTGGCGGTGGTTCCGTCTTCTACACCCACGGAGATATCGATGCTCTTGAGGGCACTTCCGGCGATGTTACTGATTTCGCTCTGGAGGAAGGCATTGAGGGCACTGTTTACGTTGAAGCCGCTACTGCTGTTGCCTTCGGCGAGATAGAGGCCGGTGGCGAGCATGGTGAGGGCCAACTTGCCGCGTTCTTCGGTCGACATGGTGGCGAGTTGGTTTTGTACCGTTAGGTTATCGGGGGCTTCCAGGGTGAATTCCAATCCCATATTGTTGAAGGTCTGAGAGATGACGAGACCTACATCGAAACTGACGGTTTGGGGAACATCGTTTTCGGTGACGGAAGCGCGCACACGTTCCGTGGCAGTGATGTTGAGGGTGGGGTTCATGACGTCGCCGGTGAACTCCACATAACTTCCGTCGGCGATGGTGAAGGTCTTGAGGGGGATGACGGGGAGGGTGTACTTCATGGTTCCGTCGGAGATGGAGTACTTACCGGTTACGTATATGTTGCCGTCGGGGGTATAGCGCATCACTAGGTCGCCGCCGCCCTTAAAGTCTACGTAGCTGTCGCCGCCGTCGCTTATGTCGCAGTGTACGTGGGTTCCGGGGTCTACGCTGATACTCATGTTCATGGTGAGTCCGGAGGGTACTTCGTATTCCTTCTTCTCAACGCCCAAGGTATCGGCAAAGTTCACAAAAGTGACGAGTTCGCTCAGTCGGTCGTCGGCACTGACCGGCATGTCTTTTACGATGTAGGTAACATCGGTGGAGCCCAGCACTTTGAGGTTGCCTCGGAACTGTAGGTCGGAGAGCAGCCCGCGCAGGTAGCCGTTGTAATCCACATAGACCTTGCCGTATGCCACGGAGTTCTTGGTCTTCTTGGCGTTGATGAGTTCGAAATTCGATGCATTCATCGTGATATCGGTGCGTATGGCATCCAGATTGCGGAAGTCTACGTAACCGTCTACCGTCAACGGATTCTTGCCGGTGGAGTAGAACTTCAACGTATTGAGTGTCATACGGTTGTTCTCTATAGGTATGGTATTGTCTTCCATCGCCAGGTTCAAGCTGTACATGTCGGAGAGGATTACCAGGGAGTCGGTCGTCAACTCGCCCACTACCGCAGGATTTGAGGTGGTTCCGGTGACGGAGAGGTCGCCGTCTATATCGCCTCTAAAGTAGGCCATCTGGTCGGGTACAAAGCCATCAATCAGTTTTACAGGGAAGTGTGATAGGGTGACGGTGGCGTCCACTTGGTCGTTGGAACCGTTGTAACCGCCTTCCACGATGAAGATTTCTTCGCCTTCGCGCGATACATTGCCTCTCACATAGTGAGTGCCGTCCTCGCGGGGCAGATAGAGGAGTTCTGTTTCCATATCGCCCAATTCGCATCCTTCGTAGGTCATATCGGCTACTTGAAGTTCGCTATAAACCGATAGATTTTCAGAGGTTTGTATCATGTGGGCATCTCCGGAGAGCAGTCCGCCTACCTTGGGCATGTAGGGGAGTACGGTGGTCAATTCACCGATGTTGAAGTTCAACAGAGAGACGGAGAGGTCTTGCAGGGCTTCTTCGTTGGGCGTGGAGTAGAACTTAAGACCCGTTCCATCCTCGGCGAGGAGGTCTACATTGCCCTCTATCTTGTTGTTTAAGCGCCCCATAAATACGTAGTTATCATCGTTCAAGGTAAACTTTCGATATGCCACAACGGGGTCTTGCGGGAAGAAGGAGACGCGGAGTCCCTCCTCGGAAACGGCAGCGCGGGCACCTATGTCGATGGCTTTCTGCTGTTTCTCGTCCAAGAACACTAGATTTGCTTCGGCACTCTGCGGAGTGATATAGCCGCTCAGGTCGGCATCGAAGGTGATTTGCGGATTTCCGGGTCCGTTGCAGATTCGCATGTCGTAACGCACCATGGCGGAATCCTGCTTCATCACCATGCGTATGGTGTCGAGATGCAGACTGTCTACAATCAGTCCTTGACTGTAAACCGTTGAATTAAAACCTGTTTCCGGGTGCAAATCAAACGACATATCCACATCTTCGAAACGCACTCCCTTCACCTCTCGCAGGAAGTTGCTCAGCGGATTGTCGTCGCCTATGTGACATTCAAACGTAAGTTCGGGCAGATACCGCTTCACTTCGTCCGGATTCAATCGATGTTCTTTGAGTTGTTTTAGGGAGATATCGGCAAAGTTGGTGAGTTTCTTCAAGATGGTTTCGTAACCGCTCTTGCCGTACATATCGAGATCCAGATTGCCTGCCTGCAAGTGTGCATAGGTTGTGTCCCGACTTGTCAACATACTCAATTCCAAATCCTTGGGATGCATCGTAGTATCCCGGAGTTCCACATGTACATCGGCTATGCTGGCATCCAATTTATAATACTGCTTCATGTCCGTCTCGGCATCCAGATGCATACAAACGCCTGCCTTGAAGGGTTTGTCCATGAGTTGAAGGGCGTAAAGATCCACCTCTTGGGCATCTATAGAGAAGGTGGCGTCTACCCTACTCTTGCTCATCAAAGCATCCAGATTGGAGGTGAGACGTATGAGCGGATTGTTGCTCTTTATGTTCATTTGCAGTCGCTGTTGCTGCAAGAGGGCGTTCAACTGTACGCCCGATAAGTCGCGACTGCCGTAACGCACATTGTCTATGGCGGCGTCTACCGTGCTCAAGGCGCCTGCGGCAAATGGGTCGGTACCGCGTCCGTCGGCATCGAAGTGGGCGGTTATGGCGCAGACGGAATCCATGCGCACAAAGTGCTCTACGTGGAAGTTGTCTACCTTTACATTGGCACTGTAACGCTCTGTATTGGTATTAAACTTACCGCTGGCATTTACCTTGCCCGTACCCTCGGTAAGTTTTATATCTCCCTTATACTGTGCACCTTGCATAGCAGCATTCAGGGAAATACTCATATTGTTCGGTATCTTAACCGTCTTGCCGGCATCGCCCGGGAAGGAGGAGATGAAGTTGAGGTTGTAGGTCTTGCCATCCAATTGCAGTTCGGCACTGCGCTGCACATCGTCCAGGAGATTGGCGGCTGTGGCTTGTCCTTGGAAGGAGAAGGCTCCGTCCAACTTCATCAACAAGTTGGAAACCTCCACATTATCGGTATTGCCGTAGGCTGCCGCCCGCACCACCAACGGTGTATTGGGGTAATCACGCACAAAAGCCGCCGGCAAACCACCCACGAAACGCAGGATATCCTGTTTACCCAGTTCCGCATTCATCTGCAAAACCGTCTTCTGCGTAGGATGTTTCTCATAGGAATCAAAGCCGAAATCCACGTTGCCGTCCACATGCGAATCGTCGGTTTCCAATACCAAATCCGACACCTTCAGATGCAGAGTATCCATCTCCACGCCGCACGTAAACGTATTGATATTCAATCCCGATTTCTCCTTTAGCATACACGAAGCCACTCGCAGAGCCATGGCTCCCGATTCCGTATCGTACTGTATCTTGTCCGCCTGCAACAGTATGTTTGAGAGAGCTATGTGCTGCACGTCCAACCCCTCGGAAACAGCGGGCTCATAGCGCATATCGTAGTTCAGACTCGGGATATCTGCCGACACATTGGCGAGTGCATACGCCCCTCTCTTCAAGTCGAGTGCCACACTGTCGGCATCCAACTGACGCACCGTTGACGCCACCGACATGGAATCATGATTCATAAAGAGTTGCACCGAACTGTTGCGCAACGATATCTTTTCTATATCCACCAACCAAGGTGTCTCACTCTTGGTAGTATCCTCCGGCACGGAATCGCGCAGACAGACCACCGCATCGGCGCCGTCTATCAGCACCGTAGGGATGCGTACCGTACCGGCATTCAGGTCGGCGTCGTGTACATCGAGGAAGAGCGATT
>CAYSOK010000063.1:0-8860 GCA_964432645.1 uncultured Bacteroidaceae bacterium
CTCACGTGCCGGTTTTTTGAGGACGTTCCACGAAACGTCCCTACACTGTGGATGTTAACGTTTCCATCCACGAGAGGGCCATCTGAAACTTGTACACCTTATTATATATAGGATTCTCTACAGTCCCAATTCTTGTTTTAGGAAGGGGGCGGTTACGTTGTTGGTGGTCAACGCCACTTCCTCGGGAGTTCCGCAGGCTGTTATGGTTCCACCGTTGCGGCCGCCTTCGGGACCTAAATCAATGATATAATCGGCACTCTTTATGACATCCATATTGTGCTCAATCACCACCATGGTGTTTCCCTTGTCAACCAAACGATTGATGACGGAGAGTAACACTCGAATGTCATCGAAATGTAATCCGGTGGTGGGTTCATCGAGTACGTACAGGGTGTTTCCGGTGTCGCGGCGCGACAATTCGGAGGCCAATTTCACACGCTGACTTTCACCACCGGAGAGTGTGGTGCTGGGTTGTCCCAACTTGACATACCCCAAACCTACTTCGTCTAGCACCTTGATTTTATTGACAATAGCAGGAACATTTTCAAAAAACTCCACCGCCTGACTGATGGTCATGTCCAACACATCTGCGATGCTTTTTCCCTTGAAACGTACCTCGAGCGTTTCTCGGTTGTAGCGTTTTCCCCCACAAGCTTCGCAGGGTACCAACACATCGGGCAGAAAGTTCATCTCTATGCTCTTATATCCGTTGCCCTTACACTCCTCGCATCGTCCTCCGGAAACATTGAAGGAAAAACGACCGGGCTTGTATCCACGAATCTTTGCTTCGGGAAGATTGACAAAGAGACTACGAATATCGGCAAACACACCGGTATAGGTGGCAGGATTGGAGCGCGGGGTTCTTCCCAACGGAGACTGATCCACACACACCACCTTATCTATATGTTCCAATCCCTCTATGGACTTGTACGCCAACGGTTCTTGCAAAGAACGGTAAAAGTGCTGTGAAAGAATGGGATACAGGGTGTCATTTATCAACGTAGACTTACCGCTACCGGACACACCGGTGACACAGATAAACGTACCCAAGGGGAAACGTGCGTCCACACCCTTAAGATTGTTTCCCGTAGCCCCCCTTATCTCAAGGAACTTACCGTTGCCTTTACGACGTTCGGCAGGAACGGGGATTTGTGCTTCGCCGTTAAGATACTGAGCCGTAAGCGTATGACTCTTCAACATCTCCTGCGGGGTACCTTGGAAGACCACCTCACCACCGTGCAGTCCGGCACGCGGACCTATATCTACGATGTAATCGCTCTCCAGCATGATATCCTTATCGTGCTCCACCACGATGACGGAGTTGCCGATATCGCGAAGATTCTTCAGCGAACGAATAAGTCGCACATTATCACGCTGATGCAAACCAATACTCGGTTCGTCCAAGATGTAAAGCACATTCACCAACTGACTACCTATCTGAGTGGCCAGACGAATGCGCTGACTCTCTCCGCCGGAAAGAGAAATGGAGCTACGGTTCAGAGAGAGATAATCCAGTCCCACGTCCAACAAGAACTGCAAACGGCTGTCTATCTCCTTCAAGATTTCAGGTGCAATCTTGCGCTGACGACTGTTCAACTTATCGGGAAGTTGCTCCAACCAAGTCTTCAACTCACTAATATCCATAGAAGCCAGCTGTGCTATGTTTTTATCGGCAATCCGGAAATGGAGCGCCTCCTTGTTCAATCTGTCGCCGTTGCACTCCGGGCAAGTACAGGTCGTGGTATAGTTTTCAATACGTTTCGAAGTATTCTCATCCGAATCCCCGCCCATGCTCAAGAAAGCCAGGACACCATCGAAGGTGGTATAGAAGTCGCTTGTCATACTAATGATACCTCCGGCAATGTGCAGACGTTGCGTGGAACCGTGCAGCACCTCCTCCATCACCTCGTCCGGAATCTTGCACACGGGAGTAGATAATTTCAAGTCATAGAGTGCCAACAAAGCCTCTATCTGCTTGAACACCAATATCTGACGAGCCTTTCCGAGAGGTTCTATTGCGCCGTCGCGAATAGAGAGTTTCGGATTGGGAATCAGTTTTTCCTTGTCCACGACCTCAATCACGCCCAAGCCCTTACAACGTTCGCAGAAGCCCATGGGAGAATTGAAGGAGAAGTTGTGCGGTGCCGGATCGCGATACGCCAAACCGGTAACCGGACACATCAATCGTTTGCTATAGTGACGCACCTCCTCGGTATCGGCATCGTAAATCATGGCCAAACCACTGCCCAATCGCATGGCAGTGCTCACGCTCTCTCTCAAGCGCGAAAGTTCGTATTCTTCGACACGCAACTTATCGATTACCAGTTCGATGGAGTGGTTGCGATAACGATCCAACTTCATACCCGGTTCCAACTCACAGATGGTGCCGTCCACGCGAACATAAAGGAAGCCCTTCTTGCGCACACTTTCAAAAAGTTCGCGGTAATGTCCCTTACGGTTCTTAATGAGCGGAGCCAAGAGGATAATCTTTTTTCCCTGATAATCACGCTGTATGAGTTCCAGAATCATCTCCTCGGTATAGCGCACCATCTTCTCTCCGGAGAGATAGGAATAGGCCTCCCCCGCCCTAGCATAGAGCAGTCGCAAGAAATCGTATATCTCCGTAGTGGTACCCACCGTAGAACGCGGATTCTTGTTGGTGGTCTTCTGTTCGATGCTAATCACCGGACTCAACCCCGTAATTTTATCCACATCCGGACGCTGCAGATTGCCCAGGAAGTTGCGTGCATAAGCGGAAAACGTCTCTATATAGCGTCGCTGTCCCTCGGCAAAGATGGTATCAAATGCCAAGGAAGACTTACCGCTACCACTCAGTCCCGTAATCACGGTGAGACTGTTGCGCGGAATCACCACGTCAATATTCTTCAAGTTGTGTCGGCGTGCGCCGTAGACACAGATTTTATCAGATTCTGCTCCCATATCCATTCTCCTTAAAACTTCTCATAACGTACTGTACACCTCTTATAATTAATTAGACGAAGAAGAGGAAGATTTTTCCGTATATCCGGTTAAGACGTTGACATCCTTACGGATATTGTATTCCACCCCATCGGCTCCACGAGCCTTTACGATGACGAAGTACACACCGTCCTTCACCACCTTGCCGTTATAGGTTCCGTCCCATCCGCCGTCAATATCGGTCCACTCATAGAGTTTATTACCCCATCGATTCAGAATGACCGCACGAAACTCCGTGATGCTCTGATAGGAGTCCTTCATGACACGGAAGACATCGTTTATGCCATCACCGTTGGGCGAAAAGGCATTAGGAACTTTCAGCGTAGAGGGTTGCACGATGACGGTAAACGGATCTAGCGTAGTCTCCTCGGCATCCCCCACATAAGTAACCGAAAGTTCTATATAAAACGTACCGGACTGGGTAAAAGTGTACTCCTCGGTAGCCCCCTCGGACACATTGAGATAACGATGATCTATGATGGGAGAATCCGTCATGCTCTGGTGGTAGATTTTCCAATTGATATACGACACCCGCTCCTCCAGGTTCTCGATAGAAGCCACAAAGCGAACGGTCTTGGGGGCAGACATGGTATACGGGGAATCCAAGGTATCCGATTCCGCCTCGTCCGTCTCCAGAATGGCGATAATTTCATCATCGGCCTGCAAGGATGCAAAAGGCCAACATGTCAGCATGAGCAGCAAACTCACGTATAGTAATTTCTTCATAAGCTGCAATAATAGTATTTCCAAACTGCAAATTTAGTGTTTCCCGTTGAATTAGCCACCTTTTTTCGAAACTTTTTGCATCGAGAGAGGAGAAAATAGGCTTTGATGCACGGTATCCACCGCAAGGGGATTGAATAATTTTGTCTTTCAAGTTGGGTTTTTAAGTAAAAAATCGTACCTTTGTGCTCGATTCATTTCGAGAGGGTGCCGAAAAAGGTGCTGTTGGAATGCTATTATGCTATAACATAGGACAATTATGAGATTACTTTATACACTATTGACAGCACTCACGCTGTCATTCTTTTCGCTAACAATGTCGGCTCAGAGTTCCCGATTCACCCACACGGTAAAAGGGGGAGAGACACTTACCTCCATTGCCACCATGTACGGGACCAGTGTGCAACGGATTCAGCAACTCAACCCGAACGTTACCGAAATCATTCATGTGGGCGATGAACTCAGCATCCCCCGCGAGGCGGAAAACAAGAGCAACATCACCTATCACACCATAGCTGCGGGTGAAACACTCTATCGCATCACCAAGTTGTATTCCGTGACGGCAGACGAACTGTGCAAAGCCAATCCGGGACTGTCGGCGGAAAACTTTAAGGCAGGTACGGTCATAGTGATTCCGGAGGCGGATAAACAGATTGTTTCGGCGGCGCAGAACAAGCAACAGCAATTCAGCAACGGAAAGGGCATCAAGAAGATACACAAGGTAAAGAGCAAGGAGACGGTATATGGTATTGCTCATAAATACAACATCTCGCAGGAGGAATTGGAGGATGCCAACCCGGAAATGCGTCAAACGGGATTTGTGCTCAAGAAAGGTATGGAACTGTATATTCCGGAATTGTCGCGCCACGAGAGGGTACCGACCGATACGGAACTTTTTAGACGTGCCAACTCCAAGAAATCGACTGCGGGAAAAGGACATATTAACATGGTGGTACTCCTCCCCTTCGACGATAAGAATACGGGCAGCCGCATGGTGGAATTCTACCGTGGCATGCTGCTCGCTGTGGAACAGACGAAGCGCAACGGCATATCGGTGGATGTGTATGCTCTCGACAGCAAGAGTAACATCAATACACTGCTGAGCGATCCGTGCATGGCACAGGCCGATGTAATCTTTGCACCGCCTTCCGCCGACCAAGTGGGATTGCTCTCTAACTTCTCTAAAGAGCATGGTATCAATCTGGTAGTACCCTTTACAAGCAAAGGAAACGAGGTGTATTCCAACCCCTATCTATATCTGGTAAACGCTCCCTCTCACTACTTGAACGCAAGTATTTCCAGCGAAGTAGTGGCGCGATACAGTGCTGCCAACATCGTCTTTATCGATGCCGAAGGAAAAGCGGACCGAAAGGATTTTGTCAAGGAGCTGGCGGGAACGTTTAGTACAAAGGGAGTACACACCCGCACCGTTACACTCTCCGATAACGATGCACAGTGGGGAGCGGTGCTGAACAATACACGCGCCAACATCTTCATCCCCAACGCGGAGAACAAGGAGGCACTGCTCAAGATTCTGCCCAAGATGGAGAATTTGCGCAAGACACATCCCAACGTAGAGGTACATCTCTTCGGATACCCCGATTGGCAAGCTTTTTCAGCACAAAAAGAAGCTCTGCATAAGTCGGACGCATACATAGCATCTTATTATTACACAACCGAATACGATTTACAATCCATGAACTCCACCTTTACCCGTTGGTTTGGTGCCCCCATGCAGAACTACCTGCCACGTTACGGTCTCTTTGGCTACGACCTGGCTCTATACTTCCTGCGCGCCATCTCGGTGTATGGCAACCATCCGAACGAAAGTCAACTCCGCAGTGTGACACCACCACTCAAACTCATGAAGTTTGGGTTCTCTCGTGTGAGCAACTTCGGTGGATTTGTCAACAAGCAGATTCGTCTGGTGAACTATTCCGAAAACGGCAACATGGTGGAATTAAGATAAAAACAAAGGAGCAAAGAAAGATGATGAATATACGTAAAATCTACATATTATTGGTCGCCCTGACCGCTGTTCTGACAGCAAGTGCCCAGGTGGGTGAACGCCGAACCGACTTTGCCGTAGGTATCAACGGAGGAGCCGTGGTTAGTACACTGGACTTCAATCCCACCGTAGCAACGAAATACAAGATGGGTAAAACCGCCGGTATAACCCTGCGCTACACGAGCGAGAAATACTTCTCCATGGTCTGCGCACTGCAAGGCGAAGTGAACTACACCCAATACGGATGGGGGGAAAACTTCGAGGACGTTGATGCCAGCTACGAACGCACCCTAAACTACGTACAGATACCGTTGCTTGCCCGACTGGGATGGGGAAAGGAACAACGAGGATGTATGTTCTACTTTCTCGCAGGACCAACCGTTGGTTTCTTTCTAAACGAAAGTACTAAGAGCGAAGGAGATATCACCCAACTTCTCGGTCATCAAGAACAGCACGACATGCCGTTAGAGAAGAAATTCGACTACGGCATCACCGCCGGACTAGGCTTCGAACTCAACACCAAGATAGGTCACTTCGGACTAGATGCCCGTTACTATTACGGACTGTCCGACATCTACGGAAACAGCAAGAAAGACACCTTTGGACGCTCTGCCAACGGTGGAATAATCGCCAAACTTACCTATCTTGTCGACCTTGTTAAGACAAAATAAATCAATTTTCTCAAAAATCGCATGAAAAAGAGCTATTTAATCCCGATTTTTTTGTAGATTTGTGGAGAAATAAACAACTAATACTTCAAGACAATATGATGCAATTAAGAACACGTATTTTGAGCAGTATGGCCACATCGGCCTTGGCTCTAAGTCTGCTCTTTGCTGCACCCACGCAATCGGTGGCGAAAAGCAGCGATACGTTTGAGGTTGGAAAGGGTACGTTCCTCATGAACGGCAAACCTTTCATTATTAAAGCGGCAGAGGTTCACTACCCCCGCATTCCGAGAGCCTATTGGGATCAGCGCATCAAGATGTGCAAATCTCTGGGTATGAACACTCTCTGTGTGTATGTCTTTTGGAATATACACGAGCAGAAAGAGGGTGAGTTTAACTTCACGGACAACAACGACTTGCGTGCCTTCATCAAGTTGGCACAAAAGAACGGCATGTACGTGATTGTACGTCCGGGTCCCTACGTTTGTGCGGAGTGGGAAATGGGCGGTCTGCCCTGGTGGTTGCTCAAGAAGAAGGATATAAAATTGCGTGAACAAGACCCCTACTTCATGGAACGTCTGGAAATCTTCGAGAAGAAGGTGGGCGAACAGATTGGTGACCTCACCGTAGACAAGGGCGGTCCCATCATCATGGTGCAGGTGGAGAACGAGTATGGTTCTTACGGCGAGGACAAACCCTACATAGCTGCTGTTCGCGACATCATCCGCAAGAGCGGTTTCGACAAGGTGCAGCTCTTCCAGTGCGACTGGAGTTCCAACTTCACGAAGAACGGTTTGGACGACTTGATTTGGACCATGAACTTTGGTACGGGTGCCAATATAGACAATGAGTTCCGCAAGTTGGGTCAATTGCGTCCCGAAAGTCCGAAGATGTGTTCGGAGTTCTGGAGCGGATGGTTTGACAAATGGGGCGGTCGCCACGAGACACGTGGAGCAAAGGATATGGTAGACGGCATGCGAGAGATGTTGCAGAAGGGTATATCCTTCTCTCTGTATATGACCCACGGAGGTACCAACTGGGGACACTGGGCAGGTGCCAACTCTCCGGGATTTGCACCGGATGTTACCTCTTACGACTACGATGCTCCCATCAACGAGGCAGGACAGACAACACCGAAGTTCTGGGAGTTGCGCGAGATGATGGCCGACTTTATGGATGGCAAGAAGCAGGCAAGTGTGCCTAAGGAGATTGCAACCACGAGTTTTGCCAAGGTGGAGGTGAAGGAGTTTGCACCGCTCTTCTACGGCAACAGCGGTTTGGTGACCGATGGTGACAAGTCCGACCTTACCTTCGAGGCACACGATCTGGGATGGGGTTCTATGGTGTATGTAAACACCCTGCCCGAGATTCCGACACAGAGCATCTTGAAGATAAACGAAGCGCACGATTATGCGCAGGTGTTCTTGAACAACAACTACATAGGTGCTTTGGATCGTCGCAACGGTGAGAAAACACTCCTGTTACCTGCTACCAAGAAGGGAGATGTATTGACCATTGCCGTAGAAGCACTGGGACGTATCAACTTTGGTCGTGCCATTAAGGACTTCAAGGGCATCACAGGAGATGTAACCATCAGTACTACCATCGACAAGCACGACCTCACTTGGACGCTGAAGGATTGGGATATGTATCGCATAGACGATGAATATGCTACGGCTGTAAAGGCTCTGAACCTTGCTGCAAAGAATAGCTCCGAGGGTAAGGAGATAGCCGACCGCATGGGGAATCGTGGATATTATCGTGGATACTTTACTATAAATAAGGTAGGTGACACCTTTATCAATGTAGAGACTTGGGGCAAAGGTCAGGTTTATGTGAACGGTCATGCGCTGGGACGTTTCTGGGGCATCGGTCCGCAACAGACGCTCTACACTCCGGGATGTTGGTTGAAGAAGGGTAAGAACGAGATTATCATTCTGGATGTGGTTGGTCCGAACACCTGCGAGGTGGAGGGTCTCTCCCAACCCATTATCGACAAGTTGGCACTTTCTGCTCCGGCTACCCATCGCAAAGAGGGTGAGACGCTGAACCTCTCCGGCGAGACTCCGGTATACACCGGTACGTTTGCTGCCGGAAACGGATGGCAGGAGGTGAAGATGGATGCTACGGCGAGCGGTCGCTACGTTTGCATAGAGATGCTGAACAGTCACAACAATCGTGAATATGCTTGTATTGCAGAGTGGTATCTGTTGGATGCTCAAGGAAAACGCTTGAGTCGTGAACCGTGGACGATTGCTTATGCCGATGAT
This sequence comes from uncultured Bacteroidaceae bacterium, assembly GCA_964432645.1. Lineage (GTDB taxonomy): Bacteria > Bacteroidota > Bacteroidia > Bacteroidales > Bacteroidaceae > CAZUTW01. Next base: position 8,649 of record CAYSOK010000063.1, read on the forward strand.
GAGGACATCACTACGGGTAACAAGACGGCCGATAAGATTTACGATTTGCAGGAGAGTACGTATTGGAGCACGAATAAGGGGATACAGTTCCCGCATTACATTGTGATAGATTTGGGTAAGGATGAGGTTATCTCCGGATTCCAATATCTGCCGCGTATGGAGCAGGGTGCTCCGGAGAGTATTAAGGATTATAAGATTTATGTAAAGAGCGA
>CAYSOK010000064.1:0-8794 GCA_964432645.1 uncultured Bacteroidaceae bacterium
CTGTGGATGGCTCTCTCGTTGTTGTTTACACAAATCCGAAACTTGAGTTTTTTATGCTTTCTTCAAGAGTAATTCCTCTATATTGAGTAAATCTTCTTTGAGTTTCTTGTCGTTGGTGAGTCGATCTTCGATTTGGTTTACCGAATGAATCACCGTAGCATGGTCGCGCTTACCCACCAGCATTCCGATACGAGAGCAGGAGAGTGACGTGTGTTTCTGTGCCAAATACATGGACACCTGACGTACCTGCACGATGTTGCGCTTGCGACTCTTTGTGTATATATCATCCTGTTTTACAGAATAATAATCACATACACGCTTGAGAATTTCTTCTATCGTAATCACCTTTTTCTCGATGTGTGTCACGCGCTTTACCACGATTTCCGCCAACCCCAAGTCTACTTCACGGTTGCATGTCACGGAATACGCCATCAGAGAGTTGACAACACCCTCCAATTCGCGCACATTCTCCGAAACGTTTTCTGCTACAAATTCCACTACGTTCTCCGGAATCTTCAGTCCGTTGTGCTGAATCTTGTTGTTCAAGATGTCGCGTCGCAAGGTGGCATCCGGTCGCTCTATTTCTGCCAACATACCTCCCTTGAAACGGGTCAACAATCTGTCTTTCAGATTCTTCAACTCCACCGGCGGACGGTCGGAGGTGAGGATAATCTTCTTGTTGTTCTGTATCAAGTGATTAAAGATGTGGAAGAACGCATCCTGTGTCTTGTCCAGCGACTCCAACTCCTGTATATCGTCTACAATCAGGATGTCAATCTGCTGGTAGAAGTAGATGAAATCGTTGATCTTGTTGCGCTGTGTAGCACTCGTAAACTGCAACTGGAAGAGGTGTGTAGAGATGTACAACACGTTCTTGCGCGGGTGACGCTCCTTAATTCTATGACCGATGGCGTTCACCAAGTGTGTCTTGCCCACTCCCGATTCTCCGTAGATAAACAACGGGTTGAAAGAGTTTTTATTGGGCTGATCTGCAATGGATTCACTAATCGCCAACGGAAGTTTGTTGCTTGCTCCCGGTACAAAATTCTCGAAATCCTTCTCCGGAATCAAGTGTGAATCCAATTGATTCACCTTGGGACGTGCCTCTGCAATCGGATCCTTGGGGGCTGTTGTCAGTCCCGGACGATCTTGCAATGAAACCGTGTGCGATGAGGCCGGAACCTCAATCGTATTGTTGTTCATGTCTGCTGCCAACCACATCAACTTCACGCCCTTGCCGAATACGGCTGTCAGGATGGAGTGTAGCAGCTTCACAAAGCGGTCTTCTATACAATTAATAATATACTGAGAGGGAACACGCACGGTTATATGCGTCTCCATCGCAACCTTCTTCTTGAGTTGCGTTTCACCGTCGCTCGTGGTCGGAACCTGATATTCGCGCGCCACCTTCTCGTGCTTGACAAGAGTGGCGTGAGCAAAGAGCGTGTCGTATTGTTCCTTTGTGATGCTTGCCTGTATGCGTCTCAAGCACTCATCCCAAAGTAAAGTAGGATTTTGTTCCATTCAGTATGTTGTTGCTACAATTTGCTATTTATGTCGAATCGATTTAGAAAAATCAGCGCAAAGTTCCGAATAATTTTTCAGATACGCAAGTTTCGGAGATTTATGCGATTTGGAGTGATTTTATTACTCGTTTGTTTTTCAGTTTATTGTCGATGTGGGGGCTGTTCTCTCGGCGTACCCCTATTGCAAAATTATAACTCTTTGGAATATACATGCTTATTCGATAATTGGCGTTTGATTCGATAAAAAGAAGAGGTGTACGTAAATCCTTTGTTTATAAACGGTTTATCCACCGAAACGGAAAAGGATTAACGTACACCTCGTTATTTAGATGATTTCTATCTTTCTATTTTTTTTTATTTATCTTTCTTTCCGAAGACAGAAAAGTGAACGTAGCGACTTGGCTTTTCGCGGAAGTTAATGAGCAGTTCATTGGCACTACTCATGGTGCTGTTCATGTTGTGATAGAGTGATGTGTCGTTGAGCAACAAGCCTACGGTGTTGTCTGTGCTGTTCAACTTGCCCGTCACCTCTTCCACATTGCGGAGTGTGCGGTTCACACTTGCCATGGTCTCCTGCAGGTGCAGATCTTTCAGAGAGTCCGTAAGTATCTCTACATTGTTGCCTATTCGGTCAAAACGATGCGTCAACTGTGGTACGTCACGATCCAACAGCGTGTTGAGGCTCTCCGTACTGTGTTTCAAGTTGGCTGTCATTGCAGCTGTGTTCTGCAGAATCTCCTGTAACTCCGGACTAGCTGTCAGTGCATTTAGATTGTCCAGAATGGAATCCAGTTTTACCAAAATGCTCTCTACCTTTGGCATGAGTTGTGCTGCCTGCGCCATAAGACCGTTGTCCAATTCGCTGCTGATGGTGTCTCCCGGCACGTAGCGCTGTGTGGGGTTGTTGGCCATCAATATGTTTAAGGTAGCACCTCCCAGCATCGCTGTCTCTAGGGTGGCGTAACTACCCTTCGGGATGCGCATGTTCTTGTCTACCTCTATGTTTACGATGATGTTTCCCGGATGCTCGTAGTCGTAATCGATGGCATGCACAATACCAATCTCGTATCCATCGGCATATACTTGACTGGAAACCGCCAAACCGCTCACATTCTTAAAGGAGATGTAGTAGGTGTCTGTAGACTTAAATAGGTTGACACCCTTCAGAAAGTTGATGCTGAAGAACAGCAGAACCAGTGCTATTACTCCGGTTATTCCAATCTTTACCTCTTTTGAAATCTTCATATAGTCTATTTTTTTACGTTCTTTTTGTACGTTTGGATGGCTTCGTTCAAGTCCATTCGTTCCCCGTTTCGGAAGGCCACCACAAAGCAATCTTTAAACTTGGCGCTCACTTCTCTACGCAGCTGTAAAATCTTGTTGTAGTCTTCGCTTTCTCCGTAGGTGTATTTGTAGGAGCGTCCCTCTTGGTAGTAGCTCACCGGTGACAATCCTTTTAGTTCTGAACTGTTGTTGGGCAGTACCTTGGGGGATGTCAACAACTGTACCTTGAAGACGGGTACACCGCTGTTGATAGTAGAAGTTTTCGGTGCCTCCTTGTGGTCTGTTTCTGCGGGTGCAGTCGTCTTGGCCATCTCCTTTGCCGTCTCCTTTGCCGGAACCGGTGTCTCGGCCGGTTGTGGAGTTGGCGTTGAATTGCTCGTTGCCACCGTCCGTTTGCTGCCCATCTTCTTGTTCTTATACTTCAGAAAGGCTTGGTAGATGCCTTGTCCCAGGCTGCTCACACCACTGTTGCTGCTCAAAAAACCTTCCTCGTCCGAGGTGGAGATGTACCCCAATTCAATCAGTACACTCGGCATGGAGGTTTTGCGCAGTACCAGAAATCCCGCCTGGTGTACACCTTTGTCTATACGGTGTGCCGATGTGCGCAACTCCTGCTGTACCAATTTGGCCAATTCCACGCTCTGTTCCATATTCTTATCCTGCATGAATTCGAATATGATGTAGCTTTCCGATGAGTTCGGATTGAATCCTGCATACTTCTCCTTGTAATTCGTTTCCTCCAGGATGACCGCATTCTCGCGTTTTGCCACTGCCAGGTTTTCTGCCGCACGTGCCATACCCAGAGTGTAGGTCTCGGCACCGCGTGCCGGTGCGCTACCCTTGGGGAGTGAATTGGTATGAACCGAGATGAAGAGGTCTGCCTTTGCTCGGTTCGCTATCTCCGCACGTGTATCCAGCGGGATGAACACGTCGGTTTTTCGTGTATATATCACCTTGACGTCCGAGCAATTCTGTTCTATCAGTCTGCCAAACGCCAATGCTACATTCAGGTTTATATCTTTTTCCTTTGCATACTGTCCTATGGCTCCGGGGTCGTGCCCTCCGTGTCCGGCATCGATAACCACCACGAACTTACCGCTCTTAGCGTCTGCCCACACGTGTGCTGTCTGCGCCGTTGCAAACCATATTGCAATAAACACAAGTAACTTTTTATACATATCTTTTGGTCACATTTCGCTGCAAAAGTACAAAAAACATCTGATATTCCTTGTACAACCGCCCCTTCATTTGAACTTTACGGGCGTTTTTCTCCACTTTTGTCGACTGTTGGAACCTATTTGTTGACTTTTATCGCTCCCAAAGCACCACTTCACCGGTGCGTAACGATGCTTTTACATCGATGAGCCGCTGGTTGCTACTCCCTCGAAACAGTAGGTCGGTATCCTTTTTATCCTCCACAAAAGGACCGTCTACCAAGACGTCTACTTGTTCCAATAATTTGCGCTGTACAGTGTCCTCCAGCACCTCTTCGAACAGAAATCCGGTGTAGCACCATATCGTTTTGTCCGTGCGTTCCTTTATGCAAGTGGCTAGTTCTGCGAATCCTTCTGCCTGATACATGGGGTCGCCTCCCGTAAAAGTGACGTGTGCAAAAGGGTCTGCTTCAATCACTGCCATCACTTCTTCTGTTGACATTGCCTTGCCGGCATGGAACGGCCACGAAGATGGATTGTGACACCCCGGACATCCGTGGGCACACCCCGCACAATAAATGGCGGTCCGGAAACCCGGACCGTCCACTGTTGTGTCTTCAATAATTTTCAAAACGGAAATCATCTGCTTAATCGTTGTCTTGCACGTCGGTATGGGTGACACGATCGTTCAATTCACTCAACTTACCGTGGTTCCAACGGTCGGTTGTTCCCACCAGGTAACCGGTGATGCGTTGCAGACGATCTATGTGGGTGCTGCCACATTTGGGACATGTTGTCAAGTTGGGCTCGGCGTTCTCGTAACCGCACTGCATACAACGGTTGCGGTTGTGGTTCACGGAACCGTATCCTATGTTGTATTTGTCCATCATATCTACCACGCTCATAACCACTTCCGGATTGTGCGTAGCATCGCCATCCATCTCTACATAGAAGATGTGACCGCCGCGGGTCAAGTCGTGATACGGTGCCTCTATCTCTGCCTTGTGACGAGCACTGCACTTGTAGTACACCGGCACGTGGTTGGAGTTGGTGTAGTAGTCACGGTCTGTTACGCCCGGAATTACGCCGAATTCCTTGCGGTCCTTCTTGGTGAATTTTCCGGAGAGTCCCTCTGCCGGGGTGGCGAGGATACTATAGTTGTGCTGATATTGATCGCAGAATCCGTTGGCGCGGTCGCGCATGTAGGTGATAATCTTCAAGCCCAACTCCTGTGCTTTCTTGCTCTCGCCGTGGTGTCTGCCAATCAGTGCTACCAGACATTCTGCCAGTCCGATGAAACCGATACCCAAAGTTCCTTGGTTGATTACCGGTTCTATGGTGTCGTTCTCCTTCAACTTGTCGCAACCAATCCACAGGGAACGCATCAGCAATGGGAACTGCTTGGCGAATGCGGTCTTTTGGAACTCGAAACGCTCGTGCAACTGCTGTGCCGTGATGTCCAATACATGGTCTAACTTGGCGAAGAACAGGTCGATACGTTGTTGCTCATCCTTTACGTTCATGCACTCAATAGCCAACTTCACGATGTTGATGGTAGAGAAGGACAAGTTGCCACGACCGATAGAGGTCTTCATGCCGAAACGGTTCTCAAACACGCGGGTACGGCAACCCATGGTGGCACATTCGTACATATAACGCTTCGGATCGTCCGCTCTCCACTCCTCGTGCTGATTAAACGTGGCGTCCAAGTTGATGAAGTTCGGGAAGAAACGACGTGCCGTCACGGTGCAAGCCAACTTATATAGATCGTAATTACGGTCTTCCGGCAGATAGCTTACACCTCTTTTCTTTTTCCAAATCTGAATCGGGAAGATGGCGGTCTCGCCGTTGCCCACTCCCTCGTAGGTGCTCTTCAAAATCTCGCGAATGATGCAACGTCCCTCGGCAGAGGTATCTGTACCGTAGTTGATGGAGCTGAATACCACCTGATTACCGCCACGAGAATGGATGGTGTTCATGTTGTGGATAAACGCTTCCATAGACTGATGTACGCGCGCTACGGTCATGTTGATGGCGTGCTGTTTGATGCGAGCGCCATCCTGCAGGAAGTCCAAATCCTTTGTTATATAGTCATCAATCTCAGCATTGTAGAGTGCGCTGTAGTCTTCGCCCGTAAGTTTTTCCAACTTCTTCACCTCTTCTATATAGCTGGAGCGAACATAGGGAGCCAAGTAGAAGTCGAACGCCGGGATAGCCTGTCCGCCGTGCATCTCGTTCTGTGCGGTCTCCATGGAGATGCAGCCCAAGATGCTCGCCGTCTCTATGCGCTTTGCCGGACGAGAGGCACCGTGACCCGCGCAGAATCCGTTCTGTAGCACATTGTCCAACGGATGCTGTACACATGTCAAACTCTTGGTGGGGTAGTAGTCCTTGTCGTGGATGTGGATATAGTTCTTTTCCACAGCCTCGCGCACCTCTGTACTCAATAGATAATCGTCTACGAACGGCTTGGTGGTTTCGCTGGAGAACTTCATCATCATACCTGCCGGTGTGTCCGCGTTCATGTTGGCATTCTCGCGTGTTACATCGTTGTTCTTTATGTTGATAATCTCCAGGAACATGTCGCGGGTCTTTGCCTTGCGCGCTATGCTGCGCTGCTTGCGATAGGCTATGTAGGCTTTAGCCACATCTTTGCGGCTACTCTTCATGAGTTCCATTTCCACAGCGTCCTGTATCTCCTCTACAGTCATCTGTGCTTTTCCGCGAAACATAATGTGATCGGTAATCTGGTGAACCAGTTCGCGATCCTCGCCTTTGTCTGTGTGCATCATTGCTTTGCGCACTGCGGCGTTAATCTTTTCTTCGTTGAAGCCGACGATACGTCCGTCTCTTTTTACAACTGTCTGAATCATGTTGTTGTCCGTTTTGATTAATTATCTATTTAGTATTCAAAGGTTTCTGTTTTTCGCAAACTCAAAAAGTTGTCCGTTTTGGGAAACTTTCCCTATTTTGAACTCCTCTATTGTTGCTTAATTCGGATGCAAAGGTAATCAAAAAAGTTATTCGAACCATATCTTTTTCCCACTTTTTTTCCACTTTTTTTTGCCGCGTTTCAAGCCCAAAAGTAGATGTGGCAAGCAATCAATAAGATAGCTCGGTTTGCTGCATCAAAACTTCAGAGAGGGGTGTTTTTTGCGCTTATATTCCACTATTTTCTGAAAAAAATCGCTCATTTCTTGGTGGAACGGCAAAAAAACTGTTTCTTTGCAGCCGATATACATTATATATAATATATAGGAATTATGACAACGATTATTGTTATTGCAGTAGTGGCAGTGTTGGTCATTGCGTGCATATCTGTTTACAACAACTTGGTGCGCATGCGCAACAACCGTGAGAATGCTTTCTCTAACATCGATGTTCAACTCAAGCAACGCCATGATTTGGTGCCGCAGTTGGTGGCTACGGTCAAGGGGTATGCCACGCATGAAAGGGAGACGCTGGAGCGCGTTATCCAACTCCGCAACCAGGCGGTTTCTGCTGTCGGAATTGACGATAAGATTAAGGCGGAGAATGCTCTCTCCGGTGCTTTGGCGGGACTGAAGGTGACGTTGGAGGCGTATCCGGAGTTGAAGGCGAATCAAAACTTCCTTCAGTTGCAGACGGAGGTGAGTGATATTGAAAACAAGTTGGCTGCTTCTCGCCGCTACTTCAACTCTGCTACCAAGGAGTACAACAATGCTTGCGAAACCTTCCCTGCCAATATCCTTGCCGGCATGATGGGGTTCCATCGTGAGTCTATGTTTGAGGTTTCGCAAACCGAGCGTGCTGTTCTTGATAAGGCTCCCGAGATAAACTTCTAAAGATGGGTAGTTATGTTGGAATCGTGACGCAGCAACGGCGCAACAACTTGCGCTCCATCCTTTTGTTGCTGTGCTTCCCGTGTATCATCATCGGTATGATTTTTCTCTTCTTCGCGCTCATCTATTTGTTGAGCACGGAACCGGAGTATCGTTCCGATGAGCTCTTCTACGATCAGGTGGTGATGCCTTTTTCGGAGTTTATTCCTATCGTGATATTCGGTGTGTTGATATGGTTTGCTATTGCTTACTTTACCAACACGTCTATGATACGTAGTGCTACAAATGCTCGTTCTTTATCGCGCAGGGAGAACCCTAGAGTTTACAATCTGGTGGAGAATCTTTGTATAGCCAATGGCATGGACATGCCTAAGATAAATGTGATTGACGACCCTCAACTGAATGCTTTTGCTAGCGGAATAGATAAGGATTCATATACCGTTACCGTGACCACCGGTATCATGGCGTGTCTCAACGATGAGGAATTGGAGGGGGTTATTGCTCACGAACTTACGCACATACGCAATCGAGATACGCGATTGTTGATTATCAGTATTATCTTTGTGGGCATTATTAGTGCTGCCATGCAGATGATTATCCGTATGTTTTTCTACGGTCCGGGATTGCGTGTACGCAGTTCCTCTTCCAACGATGAGCGTAAGGATTCCGGTGCGGGATGGTTGGTTATGATGATTATAGCGATTGTTTGTTCTGTTATTGCTTATGTGTTTGCGCTGCTCACTCGTTTTGCGATTTCTCGTAAACGAGAGTTTATGGCCGATGCAGGAGGGGCGGAGATGACGCAGAATCCGCGTGCCTTGGCTTCTGCACTGCGTAAGATTTCGGGCAACCCGGCGTTGCAGGATTGCAGTCGCGAGGATGTGGCTCAATTGTTCATTTTTCACCAGAGTGCCAATTCTATCCTCAGTGGATTGTTTAGTACGCATCCCGACATAAAGGAGCGTATTCGTGTTTTGGAACAGTTTTAAACTCAAGTTTCGGATTTGTG
>CAYSOK010000065.1:0-8490 GCA_964432645.1 uncultured Bacteroidaceae bacterium
AATCACATAACCACATAAATGTTTGATTTTAAATTATAGTAATAAGCTTTATTTCCGTCATAATGTTGCAAATTTAAGGAAAAAGCCTCTAACCAACAAGGATTAGGGATACTTTTTTTCCGATTTCGCAAATATTTAGAAGCTTTTTTGCAGAATATTGTGTATATTTGAGAAATTCTTTTATTGTTGGGCTAACAACTTGCGACTGAAGTAGCGGACGGGGTAGAGGGTGGCTAGGTAGCCAACCACGAGTACCGTTGCGAGTACTATCAGCAAATCGTTGACTTGTACGCTCACGGGATAGGCGTCGACGACAAAACTTCCGGCGGACTTGCCGAGGCTTATCAGTCCGTAGGTTTGCTGGAGGTAGCAGAGCAGCGTTCCTACTCCTATTCCTAACACAGCTCCCATCAGGGAGATAAGGATGCCTTCGAGCATGAAGATGTGTACGATTTGTTTGTTGCTTGCACCTAGGTTGATGAGGGTCTGCACATCGGCTTTCTTGTCTATGATGAGCATGGAGAGGGAGCTGATGATGTTGAAACAGGAGACCAATAGGATGAAGGAGAGGAAGATGTAGGCGATGAGCTTTTCTATCTCCATGATGTGAAAGACGTCTTCTTGCTGTTCGTAGCGGTCGAGGACGTTGTATTTGCTGCCTATGGCACTGCGCAACTCTTTCTTTGTCTGTGCGATATCGGCACCCGGGGCTAGGCGCAATTCCAGGGAGGAACACTTGCCGGGGGCATCGAAGAGACGGCGGGCAAAGTCCAGCGAGGTGAGCACATAACCGGCGTCGTACTTGTTTTGACGCACACTGAAGACCAACCCGGAGGCGTAGAGTTCTTCGTTACGAAACGAGGCTACGGGGTTGCCCATATTGATGCGTTCTCCCTTTTTGGGGGCGTACACCTGCACGGCGTCGGTGTAATTCACGGAGGTGCCCAGATTGATGGCCAATTGGATGCCCATCACCCCGAAATCCAGCACATCGGCTTGCAGGTCGAAGGCGCCGTCTCCATAGAACACATCGTTTATATTTGTGAGTTCCGGGAAGTTAGGCTCCACGCCCTTCACCACGGCTATCTGTTGACGGTCGTGGTAAGAGAGGAGGGCATTGTCCTCCAGACTCTCCGAGAAGATGGCCACCGAAGGGTGCTCCTTCACCTTATTGAGGAGCGGGTCGGAAGCATCGAAGTATTTTCCTTTTACCGCCGTAATCTTAAGCTCCGGGTCGAAAGCCGTGAGCAACGAACCCACCAAATCGTGGAAACCGTTGAAAACGGACAGTGTACACACCATGGCAGCCGTTGTGAGTGCCACGCCACACACCGAAATTGCCGATATCAAGTTGATGGCATGGTGGCTCTTTTTGCTAAAAAAATAGCGACGGGCTATGTAAAAGGATACGTTCATTACTTCTTCAGGAGTTCGTCTATATGTTCTATGTAATCGAGCGAGTCGTCGACAAAGAATTTCAACTCCGGAATGATGCGCAACTGGTGGCGCAGACGGTTGCCCAAGTCGAAGCGAATGCTCTTGATGTTATCGTTGATGTTCTTAACAATCTCTTCTCCCTTCTCTGATGGAAAGATGCTGAGATAAGCACGACAAACACTCATGTCGGGACTTATGCGCACCTTGCTCACGCTCACCAGAATGCCCTTCATGGACTTGGTTTGCAACAGGAAAATTTCGCTTAGCTCCTTCTGTATCAGACGGGCTATCTTGTTCTGACGGGTTGTTTCCATACTTTCTTCTTTTATATATGTTTCTATTTATTTTTTGCGTATCAGGGTGAGTCCGTCGCGGAGCGGCAGTATCACCTTTTCCACTCTGTCATCGCCTGCTATGAGGTCATTGAAGGCGCGTATGCCTTGGGTTTGGGCGTCGCGGTCGTAGGCGGGGTCTGTCACGTGGCCGTCCCACAAGGTGTTGTCTGCCAACAATAGGGCGCCGGGGGTGAGGTGGGGGAGCAGCATCTCGTAGTAGTCGGTGTAGTGCCGCTTGTCTCCGTCTACGAAGGCCATATCAAAGGTGAGTCCTCGCTCTTCTGCCATGGGGGGCAGGAGTTGCATGACGTCGCCTATGATGAACTCTATCTTGTCGGCATAGGGGGAGTTTTCCAGCCAGGGACGGGTGAAGTCCTCTTGTTCGTCGTTTATTTCAAACGTATAGAGCTTGCCTCCCTCCTCCAGTCCTTCTGCCATGCAGAGGGCGGAGTATCCGCTGTATGTGCCTATTTCCAAGATACTTTTGGCGTGACACAAGCGAACAAACATCTTGAGCAGTCTGCCTTGTAGATGTCCGGATGCCATGCGCGGTCGCAGCAACTTGACGTTGGTGTCGCGATAGAGGCGTCTCAGGTAGTCTCCCTCGTCGTCTATGTGGCGCAGGATATAGTCGTCCAGTGATTCCATTCCTCCCGTTGCCATTGGTTTATGCCTCTTCTTTGTGGGCGATGAGTGCCTCGAGTGCCAGGCGATAGCTGTCGAGTCCAAACCCGCAAATCACGCCCAGGCAGGCGCAGGAGATGTAGGAGTGGTGACGGAATTCCTCGCGCTTGTGTACATTGCTTATATGTACCTCGATAGCGGGGGTGGGGATGGCGCGGAGGGCGTCTTGCAGGGCTACGGAGGTGTGGGTGTAGGCGCCGGCGTTCAGGATGATGCCGTCGTAGCTGAAGCCCACTTCGTGGAGTTTATCTATCAGATAGCCTTCTACGTTGCTCTGATAGTACTCTATTTCTACCTGCGGATAGCGGTTGCGGAGCACTTCGAGATAGGCCTCGAATCCGGTATTTCCGTAGACCGATGGTTCGCGTTTGCCCAGCAGATTGAGGTTGGGACCGTTTATAATTATTACTTTCATCTTACTTCGTTTACTGTATTCTTGTGCAAAAATACGCATTATTTTCCTTTTGCGCGCTATATTTCCGTTTTTTTATTGTAAGTTTGCCGTTCAAATGTGCTTATTGGTATGATGAAGGATAAAGATTACGATACGATGATGCGCCGTTATCGGCAATATTTGCGTTTGGAGTGTTCCTATTCGGACAACACCTTGGATGCGTATTTCCGTGATTTGGATAAGTTGATGGGGTTTCTCGAGGATACGGGGCGTGACATTCGTGAGGTGTCGTTGGACGATTTGCGGGAGTTTGCTGCCATGCTTACGGATGTGGGGATTCATCCGCGTTCACAGGCGCGTATCTTGTCGGGGGTGCGTTCGTTTTATCGTTTCATGGTGCTGGATGGGTATTTGGAGCAGGATCCTACGGAGTTGTTGGAGTCGCCGAAGATTGGTAAGCATTTGCCGGAGGTGTTGAGTGTGGAGGAGATTGATGCGATGATTGCGGCGATTGACTTGAGCAAGGAGGAGGGGCAGCGGAATCGGGCGATTCTGGAGATGCTGTATAGTTGTGGACTGCGTGTATCGGAGTTGTGTTTTTTGAAACTTTCGGACTTGTACCTGGAGGAGGGTTTCATCCGGGTGACGGGTAAGGGGGACAAGGAGCGTTTGGTTCCCATTTCTCCGAGGGCGGTACATGAGTTGGAGTTGTGGTTCGACGATCGTTGCCATATCGATATCAAGCGTGGGGAGGAGGATTATGTGTTTCTGAGTCTGCGTCGCAAGAGTCATTTGTCGCGTATCATGATTTTTCATTTAATCAAGGAGTTGGCGGATTTGGCGGGGATACAGAAGTGTATCAGTCCGCATACGTTGCGTCATTCGTTTGCGACACATCTGCTGGAGGGGGGTGCGAATTTGCGTGCCATTCAGGCGATGTTGGGGCACGAGAGCATCGGGACAACGGAGATATATACGCACTTGGATACGTCGCACTTGCGGGAGGAGATTATCACGCATCATCCGCGCAATATTAAATGGAACGAGGAGCATTTTAGGAAATAGGAGAGCAAAAGAAAAGCGCTGCAACATCCTCCTTTGGTGTTGCAGCGTTTCTGTCTAGTAATGAAAAAGCTTGTGGTTATTTTTCTTTATTTAAAATGATGTCGGCTATCTCGGTGATGTCGGCTACCGTTATTTCGCCGTCACCGTTGACATCGGCGGCTTCTGCATCGTAGCCGTACGTTGCTCCCATGATGATGTCGGCTACTGCGGTGATGTCGGCTACCGTCACGTCGCCGTCACCGTTAACATCGCCTTTCAAGACGGTTGACTCCGGACTCCACCATTCTCCTTGTGCGTAGAGCACGGAGTAGTCGGTGTAGAGGTTTGCCTTGGCGATGGTCGGATGATCCATCACGTAACTGGTGTTGCTACCGTCCGGGTAACGGCCGGCGGACTGATTGCCGGTCAGTGCGGGGTAGGTGAAGTAGTCGTTCCAGCTGCCGTCGGCGGCGGTCAGGATGAGTTCATCGCCGTCTGCTTCGAGCTTGAAGGTGGTGTGCAACTGGGATACGTCGGTCAACTTATCGCACCATATCAGGATGTATCCGTATGCCGGAATGACGGTGTTGACGCTTCCGTCGGTCGGTATCTGATACTTTTGCTGCTTCTCGTGGTTGTCGCTGATGTACATGCCGGCGATGTCGTACGGGGTGGAGGTGGTGTTGTAGAGCTCTATCCAGTCGTTGCGCTTGTAGTACTCGTTGACAAAGACGGTGTTGGCGGCGCTTACCTCGTTGATGCGTACCGGCAGGGCGTGCTCTTCGGCGGCCTCGGCGGTGGTCAACGGTTCGTAGTGTGCCACGAGAGTTACGTTGTCGCTGCCTTCCGGAAGGGTGTACTCGGTATCTGTGGATACGTATGCGGCGTCTTCCGTCTGCGGAACGCGGCGTGTGAGGGAAGCTTCCCAGAGTACATCGGTGGAGTTGACAGCGTTGTTGTGTACCTCCACAGCGATGGTATTGGTGCCTGCCTTAAAGAGGTTGGCGGGCAGGTCTATGTATCCTTGGTCGGGGTTGTCTACGGCATAGGAGGTGGCGAGGGTACTGTAGGTAACGGTGCCTGAAGGCATGTTGTAACGTCCTGCTTCGGTGCCGTTTACGTATACCACGAAACCGTCGTCTATTACATATTGCAGACGGAAGATATCTCCATCACCCGGAGCGTCCGAGAGGTTGACTTCCTTGCGGAAGTAGTAGGTGGGGCGCTTGTTGGAGGAGTTGCTTCCGTAGTTGAGCGTGGTGGTCTGACCGTAGTAGCTGTTGTAGCCGAGCGGTGCGGCTCCGGTGCTCCAGGAGGAGGCATCGTAGCTTTCACCGTACCATCCGGTGTTGTTCAGTGAGCCTTTGTCGTAGTAGCTCCAGGTGCTCTTCATGGCAAACAGGGAGGTCTCGGTGTATCCACCGGAACCTTCGCCCAGCCATCCCACGAAGCGGTAGCCGGAGGGGGCTTCTGCCTTGAGGGTTACGGGCAGGAAGGCGCGTCCGTTGAACGCTCCCGTGGGTACGGGGATGTCGTTGTAGCGGATGGCGGCGCCTTCTACATCGCTGCTGATGTTGCAGGAGATGGCGTTGCTTGTGAGGGCGGCTCTGCTGTAGCTCTTTAGGGCGTTGGTCATCGTCTTATTATAGTTGTCGTTGAACTTATCGTAGATGGTGTAGGCTGTATAGTTGTAGCCCACGCCGCTGTTGCTGAGTTCGCCGGCGATGCGGTCTCGCAGTTCGGCTATAATCTCCTTGCATCGTTGTTCGGTGAAGACGCTTCCGCCTACGAGACAGTAACTGTCTATGAACTTCTTACGGAAGGTTTCGTTTTGCATCATTCGCATAAAGATGGTGACAAACTTAATCTCTGCGGTGATGTTGGAACCGGTTTCGTAGATGTAGTCGAAGGTGTAGTTCTTCTTGTTTTCGAAGGTGGTGAAGGGGGATGTGGTGGCGAAGCATCCGTCCAGGTCGTAGAGTACGAAGCGGAACTTGCTGCCGCCGTTTTCGGTGCTGCGGAATCCCTTCACATTGTTTTGGGGCCAGTCGGTGCTTCCTAGATAGAACTCGGTGGCCATGTAGTTGGCGTATTCGTTGATGTCTACCAGGTTGCATATTTGCTCATAACTGCTTGCCGTGGATGCGGTGGCGGAGAGTTTGTACCACTCCAGGAAGGCCTCTTCGGTGCCTACACTCTGGGTGTAACCGGAGTCGGGACCTATTTCGAATTGGTCCATATAGTCGGTGTCGTAGCCGTAGTTGGCGGTGGCAAAGTGCTTGTTGTTGGGCTCACGCATGTTGATGAGTCCTTTGTAGACGCCGTTGATGTAGTGGGCTACGGGTTGGTAGGACTGACAGTCTATGTCGATGCCGCTGCGTGACACAATGGTCTGTATGAACGGGTCTTTGGTGCGGTAGGTGTTGTCGTTACCGCCGTTGCGTATCTGTAGGGTTTTGTGCTTCAGATAGGGTTTCTCGTCAAAGAACGGGTAGTCCATGGAGTTGAGGTTTTCGTATTGCTTGGCGGCTTTGAGTTTGAATGAATGGGGGTTCCAGGCGCGGCTCCATCCTCCGCAGGCACTCATGTCTACCTCTTGGGAGAAGACTTGTTTGCCGTTTTCGTCAAAGTAGTTGAAGCTGACGGGGCGATCCCAGTCCATGTTCCAGTTGCACTTGCTGCTCTGTCCGTTACCGGTGCGTCCGTTCACTCCCTGCACTTGTATACCTAATTCATTGCTATAGAGGTTGTCCCAATCGGTCACAATGGAGATGACGGGGAGGGTGTGGGAGTAGGATTTCTTTATGTAGGAACGCGTGGTGACGGCGCTCGGCAGGTAGCCGTCGCGGAAGAGGCGGAAGCGGTAGTTGGTGGTTTCCGTTACACTAAACTGTCCGTCGGTACTGATGTCGCTCTCCTCTGTGGGGGCGGTGCCGTCGGTGGTGTAGCGGAGGGTGGTACCGCTCGGTATGGTGACGCTTACGCTCAGCGAACCGGTAAAGATTTGTCCATCGGTGTCTACCACCGGGGCATCCAGTCGCTGGGTGGCGAAACTGCTGCTGTTGTTGGTGCTGCCGGGGGTGGGTTGTCCGGTGTATCCCCAGTCGTCTCCGCCGTCGGTCTTACGGGCGTAAGATACTCGACTGATGGCCTTTGGATAGGTCTGACTGGCGATGATTTCGCCGTTGGCATTGGAGATGTAGAGGGTGCCGCCACCGAAGTCGAGCTTGAAGTCTACTTGAGTGGGGGCGTACTTATCGCTGTGGTCGAACCACAGACAAGTGTATCCCTTGGCGGGGATGGCTCCGTGGGCTTTGCGTAGGTGATATTTCTTAAGATTGTTGGCATCGTCGCTCACGTAGAGGTCTATGAGTGAGGCGGCTTGGTCGGTGGGATTGTAGAGTTCCACCCATCCTCCGTAGTTGTAGGAGGGGTCTACGAACATGTCTACATTAGATTGCATAATCTCGTTGATAACGAGGGAGTTCTTGTCTGCGGCGGCATTTGTAACTCGTATCACGAGATACTTGGATTTGGTTTCGCTTCCGTCGGTGGCGGTGGCGCGTACGTAGGTGGTTCCTTCTGCCACTCCGGTTATCACGCCGTTGGCATCTACCTCGGCTATACCGCTTTTGGTCATGGACCAGGTTACGTTCTTAAAGATGGCCGTCTCCGGTTCTACGGTGTATTCGAGTTTATACGTTTCTCCGACCACAAGATTGATGGATGTGACGGGGAAAGTGATACTGCTGACGGGGGGAATATAGCCGTAATACTCCAACTTGAAGTTGTCCATCATGCACCAGTTGGAGGAGTTGTATTCCAGACTTTTTATACCCAAGGTGGTTGCAGTGGAGTCCTCGACATCAAAGACGAGGGAGTTTTGATAAGCGCCCTCTTCGAAGGCTGCGCTTCCGCTGGCCATATCGTTGGGATAGTAGTCGGCTTTTCCACCCAAATAACCTGCCCAGGAATTAGGAGACCACCATCCACCGCTGAGTCCGGAGTCGAAACGTTCGGAGTAGATGTTCACAATCTTTTCTTCGTAACTGTTTGCATAGAGATATGCGGTTACGTTGTCCGTACCGTTTTCGTAGGCGGAGATGGCGTCACTGCTATTGTCGCCAATACGGTAATAGGCTTGACAAGAGAGTCTATATTTTCCGCCGGGGATATTTACGGTTTGATTGATATTGAAGACACCGTTCCAAAATTCTTGCGCATTGTAGTTCAATGCGGTTGAACCTGCGACAGCGGCAACGGTCCATCCCTCATTCGAATTTTCGTCGAACGATGGGTTGGTGATGTATATGGATGTTACATCATACCATTTTGACGTGGTCACTGTAGTGTCAGCGTTTTCGTCTGCCACGACTTGCTGCGTAAATACCGCGGAAACAAGTGCAAAAAATGCGCTTGCAAATATTTTTCTTCTTATCATAGTACAATTTGGGTATAAAAGATTGCTTCGGGCAAAGATACATATTTTTTACACACCAACGAACAAAATACCAAGTTTTTAATGAAAAAGTGAAGAATTTTACACCTAATTAATTGAAGCGGAAGGCTTTTTTATGTTATATAACATGAATCGTA
>CAYSOK010000066.1:0-2105 GCA_964432645.1 uncultured Bacteroidaceae bacterium
GCACAGTTCCTGATAAGCAGCAGCCGCCTTTTTGACAGACTCCTCCAATTGATCCAGTTTGTCCCAATCGCTATCCTTCGCCTTATCGGAATGCTCCATCACCAACTTCTCCTGAGCATCACGCTGTTGAGAGAGCGTCTCCAGAGCACTCTTCGCCTCCTTCAACTTCTGCATGGGGATGATGGCCGTGATGATGCTCACCGTGTTGTCACCACTCTTCTTACTCTTAGTCATCTTGACATCCAGAGCACTGTTAAACACCACCGTAAGATTTTCTATCGTCGTCGTAAACTCCAGTTCCGCAGCCGTCTCATCGGTCAGCACATCATTGGCCTGCGTCTGATCGTCCAAACGGATGGGATTAGCCGTTTCCTCCAGCGTGTAAGCCAACAGATAATCAGCCTTCATACGTTCCACCAAGAACTCCGTCTTGTAAACATAGCCACGCCGACTCACCTCAATCTTCGGAATCATACTCTCCCCCGCATCCAGCACCACCACATATTCGTAAGTACCCTCTTCGGCTCCCTTACTACAATGCACCTTAGGTCCCTCTCCCGCCACACTGATGACGCGAATCACCACATCCTTTTGTTTGGAAATGATGAAGAAACCGTGTTTTCCGCCCAAATCCTCAAATCGATCGTACCTGGGCGCTCTACTACAAGCAAAGAAGTCCGACTGAGCATGGACTCCTATCACGCTCCACAAAAGTGCTAAGATGAAAAATAACCTTTTCATACCGATGAAAGAATTATACATTAAAGATTACAAATCGAAGGCCTCCAACGTAGAGATGTTGTCATCCGGCTGCTGTTTCACACCATCGACCACCTCCGGTTGCCACGTACGAACATGGATCACAGGACTACGTCCATCCTCGGGAAACTCCCACAACAAGAAGAGGTAGCCCTCGTCGCTGTAGTTCTCCGACTTCCACGTTTGCTCCAGACGAATACCATACTTCGTAGGATCCTTTCTGGAACGAGTGATGCCACCGCAATTACCGATACTGCGTACGCCGTCCACCCCCACACTAGGGAAGTCCACCTGAATCCACTTGTTCCGCTTAAACGCCCTTTCCAGATTTGCTATATATTGCTGTTTGGACTGTTTGTTATATTCCACCTTTTTGCTGACGCTACCCTGTTCCACCTTGCGAGCCATCACCACCTTACCGGTGATGATGAGAGCATCGTCACTGAACATCTGCTTTATGACCTCTATATCTTTCTGGTTATAAGCCGTTCTAAAACGTTCTATATACTGTATTATGATGTTCTGTTTCTCCACCTCCACCACAGAGCCACAGTGTTCCAGGTCCTCCGAGAGTTGATTATTGAAGGCGAATCGGAAGTCCGTGATATTGCCGGCATTGTCAAACTCCACCACCGCCTCCTGGTAATCACCGTCTCCGAAGCCATGGTCTTCGGGAGTGA
Source organism: uncultured Bacteroidaceae bacterium (assembly GCA_964432645.1). GTDB lineage: Bacteria > Bacteroidota > Bacteroidia > Bacteroidales > Bacteroidaceae > CAZUTW01. The sequence continues at coordinate 1,440 of CAYSOK010000066.1, forward strand.
TAATCAAGGGGATGCCACGCAGCAACATATTACCATCCTTAAAGATCCACACCCTCTCGGCAACCGTTTCCTCGTCGCAATAGAAGGGAGTCACCGCCCATATACGAGCGATGGACTTGACGGCAAAGTCATCCATTTTAAAATCTTTCGTTGTCAGTGCAGTCTTTGCACCCTGCGCTCTGTTCACCTCGGTCAACACCGCAGCCAGATTCCGTTCGGCAGTGGCTATACGAGCAAGATCTTTTGCGCTGATTCCGGAATCGTGCAACATCTTCACCTCCACGCCGTAGCAAGTAAAGGAATTCACACACAGGAGAACAGCCACCCATGTGGTCAGAGCCAAGAATTTTATCTTCTTCATACTAATGTTTTTTTACTTTGATACTTCAACACCTATCGCGCCGCATCCCTTGTAGCGGGAGAGAGAAGTCTCCTCTCCGGTAGCTACATTCTTGCGGGTGGTTCCCGGAGTGAGAGTGGCTACTACATCTCCCTCGCGGTTATATATAATAAGGTAGCAGTCCTCGGGATGGGTGAGCGATGCGTAGCGCGCATAACTCTTGAGTCGTCCGTCGGCCTTCATGGTCTGCACCTTGGTTGCCATATCGGCATACTTGGCACACGCCGCTATTTCCTGTATGACGGAAGGAACCGCCACGGGAGTCG
>CAYSOK010000066.1:2205-4703 GCA_964432645.1 uncultured Bacteroidaceae bacterium
GGTAGACGCCACGGGAGTCGTGGTAGACGTCACGGTAGGAGTCGTGACGGCAACGGTGTTACCGCCGGACGCAATATCGGAGGCCTTTACGTAGAGAAAGACTCTCTTCTGATTTCCACGATTCGTAGTGATGGCAGTCCACTTGGCAGATGCCTGCTGCGCCAACTCCAAGTCCTTACCCTTGGAGATGAGCCAAGACTTGACCTGGGTGAGCAAACTTCCCTCAGCCGACTCTCGGGCAGCCTCCTCGGTCTTGTCCGTGGACTCGCCCCAGAGATAGCTACCATTCAGTTTTATATCCACAATACGCTGTTTCAGTTCCTGCTCGGTCTCTGCCGAAACTGCATGACTGCATAAAAGCAGCAGCAGGAACACCCATCTATTTTTCTTCTTCATATTTGTCTAGTCCTTTGTCTGTTGATTAAAAAAACCTTCCGTCACGTTTTGTAAAGGCACGTAGAGGTAACAGATGGCAGTGACCGGGTCTGTTCCTCCGGTCAAGACGCTGTAGGGAACCTGCAGAGTGAAGACGTGGTCGTAGGCCAGTTCCTCGTTGAAAAGAAAGAGAGTACACGTAAGCTTGTTATCCTTTTTCCCCTTTACGCCGATATAAGGTTGGCAACCCTCCGACTTCAGGAGAGAGATGAGTTTCGACAGGGAGATGGTGTACGTCGTACGAACGTTGCCATACTTATCCACCGTCAATTGCACCGGAACATCTTGCGCCGAGGCACCCGTCAGCATCATATTGGCGATACTCTTTACGGGTTGTAGAGTGTCGCACAACAAGGTGTGTACGCCCCCCTTTTGCGTCAGATAAAGGTCGCTACGTATCTCCTTGGAGAGATAGGTTCCCTCGTTGACCACATAGATAGGATCCGTGTTTTCGACATCCACCTTTGCTTTCCACTCGTTTGTGTAGTCGGGGAAGGTGGCGGAGGCTTTCACATAGTACAGTTCGCGCTCGAAAATCTCCTCCTGCTCCTTGGAATTGGTAGCAAGCAAGAGTTGTGCATCTGCCGGCACCTCCACCTCCAAGACTTCATTCCCCCTTTTGCAGGAGAACCAATAATAGCGACGTGACACAAAGTCTACACTGATTTCCACATCCTTCAAATCTCGGAGCAACATGGAAAGGTTTCCCTTGTTGCAACGAACCAGATTGCTGCGGCTGTAGAATCCGGGATCCTTTATGTTCAAGTCCTGTTCCAGGAGGTATCTCTCCAAGAAATCCAAGACGGGATACTCACGGAAACTCTCTCTCACCTCTTGAGAGAAGATGCGATACCCCACATGTTCCACCTCGCCAAAGGCATTAATACATACATGTATAGGATGCCCCTTGTACGACATCACACTATCCATACGAGTATCCACCCCCGCACTCTCGGGCAACACCAGATGGAGTTCCCTAGCCACCCGAGCGATACGTTGCGTCCGGTAGACGGGCATGGCACTCACCACTTGGGTGAATGCCATCATTCCCACTACTGTTAGGATAGTACCGAGAAGTTTCATAATTTGATGGCTTCCGTATTACCGTCGTGCACCCAGTATCCCAGACCGCCACAGATGCGTCCGTCGCGGAACTCCCCTTCGAACGTATCACCGGGGTTGGCCACGTACTGACTGGAGCCTATTGTGGTAGACTTCTTATAGGTGATGGTGCCGTGTCCGTGTGGCACACCATTCTTGAGGTCGCCGGTGTAAGTACCGCCGGAGATGGAGACGGTGCCATAGGAAGCGGATGCCTTGGAGGGCGCAGCTTCCTTGGGAGCGGAAGTGGTGCTCTTCTTGGCCTTTACGGGAGTGGTTTCCTTGGGAGTTTCAACCGTTTTCTCCTCCACAGGTGCAACAGCTTCCGTGTCAACAGGAGTGGTTACCGTGTCGATTGGAACCTCCTCCGTGGTGTCACTCTCGGAACCGGAACCCAGTCCCCAGTAGGCACCTCCGCCTATACCGAGCACTGCCACCACAGCGAGTGGAACGCACCATTTCTTGTTGGAATCCCACCAGCTAGAGGGGGGTAAACACTCACGCAGTTCGTGTCCGCACTTGGCGCACACGAACTCTTTTCTGCCGGAAATCTCCTGCACGATGGGATGTTTCACATCTTTGGAGCACATTTCGCACTCCTCGTTGATGCAACGTCCATATTTCATTCTTCTATTATCTCTTGCCATTTTTCTATATCATCTTTATGGTTTGTTCGACTTCTGTGTTTAGCTCAACGGGGGCATGCCGGGTGCTCCTCCCTGCGGGGGCATGGGTGGCAGACCTGCGGGAGCTGCGGGGGCAAAGAGGGATTGCAGTTCGGGTACGGTACCGGCGGGTGCCCATGCTGCCATACCCTCCTTCCATACGGTACTCTGTGGAGTCAATTGGTTGTTGGCAACCAGTTGCTTACAGATGTCTCGTGTGTAGGGGCCATAGCTCTGTCCGTTGACGGCAAGATAGAGTTGCAACTCCGGTTCCGTCTGTATGGGCGGAGGTACGGG
>CAYSOK010000066.1:4803-8420 GCA_964432645.1 uncultured Bacteroidaceae bacterium
GCGGGTGATGGAGCGGGTGATGGAGCAGCTGCGGGTTGTGGCTGTTGTGCTGCGGCTGCTTGCTCCGCACGCTTCTTTGCGATTTCTTCGTCCGAAACGACAAAGATTGACGGAAGATCCGAACCGTCCCCTTCACTGTGGAGCAGTATACGGTTCTTTCTATTTGTCATCTCATTGGGCGTGTTGATAAAACTCTCGTAGCGTTTACGATAGACAGACAACCACTCGATGCATCGCATGGGGAACAGATACTTCACCATGATGACAGCAAGTTCGTTCTTACGCGGACTTGAAGCATCTATTTTCACACTATAACCGGAAGCAGCGTTGAAATCCGCTTCCAATTTCTTGACAAATTTTTCCTGATGCTCGTTTTCGGGCTTCGGCATGGACACATATATAACCTGTTGGTTAATAGATGCCGGATTAGATGGAGATCTATCAAGTTCATTATTGCGAACATGCAAATGCATCTCGTTGTCATCGAGACATAAGAACACGCCGCTCTGATGCATGATTTTAGTGCAAAATTCTTTAATCTTCGTATCGTCTGATTGCAACTTCTGCATGAGCTGTGTCAAGATATTTAGACCAAGAATCTTTGTATTTGAATCCGGTAACTCAGAATGCTTCTGCTTAATAATCTTAGAAAGTTCTATATCAAAAGCATCTCTAATATTATCCATACCCACCTCTTTAAGCAGATTACCGAAATTAGTAAAATTCGATTTCGGAAGAATCGACTTACGTATTCTCGAGGTGATAGCGTTCATATCCGTACGTGAGGTGAGAATCCATTTCTCAAACTTCACCATCTCTTCGTCCTCGCTCACCTCTATGATGGCACCTTTCAAATTATCAACATCAAATGCCTTGTTCTGCTTGCTTTGAGCATCAATCATTTTACCCGTTTCTTCGATAGCATCGTTGAGCATCTTGGCAAATGCGGAGATATCCGTGTACATGCTCTCAAGGTCGTTCTTCACTCTATTTCCAAGGGCTTTAGCAAATTGTAGCGCCACCGTCATGGTACGTGCCGTATAGAGGTCGCTCAAATCCGTTTGATGCTGTCCATATATGTGATTACCGACTTGGGCTATGCGCTGCAACAAGGACAAATGAGCCCATTTGTTTACGTTGTCGGAACAATCTTGTTCTATGGCCTCTACATCCGCATGATTGTCATCGATTCGTTTATCTATCTCGGCACAAATGATTCCTATTTTCTCAAGGAGCAAACCTGCCACCTTCTGCAGTTCGTTGATAGAGATTTCTCCGAGAGCCCATTTCTCATAAAGTTCCTGCTCTATCGTGTGACGAATCTCCAGGGACATTTCGGGAACGGCATGATGTTTGTTATCATAGAACTTCACAACACCCATTTTTCCAAACTCATTGTCAAAGAAGTTCTTCAACTCGCTGTCCAGAGCGGTAAGCGGACAGGCGGCTTTCTTGATGTCCGGTGCCTCGGCCCAAGTATGTGCCTTGTCGTTCCAATAGCTAGTGATGTGGAGATCAGCCTTATCGGTTGGGAGGATTTTTTGATCAAGTGTAAAGTGGTTTATATCAAGCATCCAACGCCCCATGTTGGCATCGTTGAGATACGCCTCTCTAAGATCTTTGGGCCGTTCCATGTTGATAAAGCCCTGTTCCTCATTCCAATGATTGTATTTGAGTTGATACAATACAGCCTCACCCACGGTATACGTTGTATGTTTCAAGACACGCAGTTCCGGATACATCACTCGTTTGATGCCAAAAGTGCTAATCTTCTTGGTGCGTGCTATGGGCATCTCGGCTAAATCCTCCGTTGCTTCTGCTTGCTCATCGTATTCCAGAACAAAGTCATCACAATTCTCGCAGGTATATGCGCGAATAATATCTTCCGATGCCTGACCTGCAGAGTTCTTGATATAGAATACTCTTGCAAACACGAAATCACTTACAATCTTAGGCAATTCCTTGAGGGAGTCTAGTGCTATGCCATTCTCATTTACATTGCTATAAAGTGTGATTCCATTGGCCACTCCGCCTATTTTAGGCGAAAAAACATTAAGTCTTCCTCCGTCACCCGTCACATCGAACGGATGAAAACGGTTGGATTGCAAAGCGTTCAGTTCATTCAAGGCTGCATATCCGTTTTGATAATAACGTCCCTTATCTATTTTCGAATCCCGTAGATACATCTCCGGAATCATGGCATAAACAGAAATTTTTGCATCTGGTTTGGCTTTACGAGCCTGCACAATGGCATCGATAATGGAACCGGAGCCGGTACCACCACACAATCCGGCAAATATATAGATATCACAAGTAGCACCATCCCCGGATATGCTAGAACAACGAGCAAATGCTTCATTTACTCGTCTTACGTAATCTCCGGCATTTGAAGCAAAGAGGAGACGACCGGCGCGACGCATTTGTCCGGCAGCCTCGCCCAAGTTTCCGATAGCATTCTTTACGGCTGCAGCATTTTCAACAATTCCTTTTATGGCCGGTAAACTGTTTCTGTTTTGTAATATAAAATCAACATCCTTGCTCTTTATGTTCAAAAACTCACTTTCAGTGAAAGATGCATCCTGTCCCAGCACATTAAAATCGGGGCGCGGACGTCCATTTTCCGGCATCATCTCTTTCGTAGAATCCACATACAAAAGAGATACAGGAATTTTAGCTCTTTCCTCTTTTGTCGGAAACTCCTCGAACATGCGCATTTTGAAGGCTCGAAGGATTTTTCCTCCGGTACCGCCCAATCCTATCAGGATGGTATTGTTATCGCAATAGTTGTTGTTTGGCATATTGTTATATTTTAAAGTTAATTGTTTCTTCATCTACCTCCTTGCTCTGCTAGCGCGTCGCAAGTTCTGTGTTCCGGAGCGGCGAAGGTCGGAACGGGAACCACGACCGGAGCGATTTGTTGTGGAGGAAGTATCCCCCGGGATGATAAGCACCAAGATGAATGTTCCCACGCAGAAACCGATAATCCAATAGATGCGGCGCATGATATAATCGTGAACCTTCCCATTCATTTTGTCCACGATAGCGTTCGATAGGTCATTGGCATTCACATTGCGTAGACTCTCCGTATCGATAAGTTTTTTCACCATCGGCACGTTTTGGCACACATTATCTATAAGACTTCCGGTATTGACATCCGGGGACTGACTCTGCACCACGGAGATGACGGAATCTATAGAATCCTTCGTATCCGCCACATAGCCTTTCACGGTAATAGCTCCGGCGATAAGGATGGACTGTATGGCTACGAGAACCCACAGAGGGATTCCGAGTGCCACGCGAAACCCCATATTCCGGAGTCCCACGAGGACGCCTATCAGTGCCATGTAGAGGCAAACTCCGATAAGAGAGAGGAAGATTGCCAGGACAACACTTCCCATCGAATCAAATAGAACACTCCATACACTCCACATATTTAGTTCGTTATTTCACATGATAAAAATTTAAACACCCTAATATTCGCTTGCACTCCTCTAGAGAAGAGCACGGTGCAAATATATAATTTTTTCCTTATATTATATCAATTAACGGTGTTTTTTTGTATTTTTCTCTATAAAATCCCTATTTTATGTCTTTTTTTTACGTTGAAAAGAACGAAA
>CAYSOK010000067.1:0-8386 GCA_964432645.1 uncultured Bacteroidaceae bacterium
TCCCTACACTGTGGATGGCTCTCTCGTTGTTGTTTACACAAATCCGAAACTTGAGGAGTAATTATTTCGTTTGAGAAAGATACTCCAATAACTCCTCTGCATCGACATCCTTTAGCAGGACCTTGTGATGAGAATCAAGAAGATAAAGTGACGGGATGGAACGCAAGTCATAGAGATCCTCTTTGTAAAGATCCGGGACAGGATTGCAGCCATAGAGCCAAGTCGATGGGAAGAGGTCATGGTGCGTGCGCCACTCCTCCAAGTCATCGTCCGGATAGACAGATAGAACCGTTATTTGTTGACGCTCTATAGCCTTCGACAACACCTCCGATTCTTTGAGAATCTGCACGGTAGTGGCACAGAGTCCACAGCCGGGATTGTTGAAAAAAAGGAGAGTGTAGGGAGTGTGAATCTTATACAACCTTCCCTTGCGACCACTCCACAAGGTATAGCGAAAATCGTTGGCAGGAGTGCCTACTCTGTTTTGCGAGATGAGATGCAGCTGATACTCCCACTTCTGACGACGCGCATCATCGGTGTGGCGACAAGAGAGAAAACAACGAACCATAGCGGCATACAAATCCTCATTCTTATATTTTGCATTCGGTTCGTAAAGATACTTATACGCCAGTTTATAAAAACGTTTCAGCGTAGCGGCGGTGGTATCGGCACGGTGTATCACCAGCTCCATAGATTGACGCGCCGTAAGTGTGTCGGTGTAGGTGAGAAGTTCTAGGAAATTTATCCATCCCCGTTCCGTAACCTCCTCTGCTACAAGCGTGGAATCGCCAAAGTCGTACGCATCCCAATAGTGACGAGCCATCTCATTAGCATCCTCACTTCCCCGCATAGGCAGGGCGCACATCAGCAATAACGCAAAGAGCAGTAGGGGGCGCATCTTCCTAATCCGTTAATTGTAAATACTCATGGTAGAACCGGCAGCCGTGATATGATAACGGAACAAACTCCTGCCCCCATCACCATCGCTCACAATACCGTAATTATTAAGATTGTACGTGCGGACACAACTGCTGCAAAAGGCAAACCCACCCTCGCGCAGAGACAAGCGCTTGCAGATGCTGTAATTGTCGTAACAGTTGGGACACACCACATCGAAACATACCGGAGAGACTATATCAGCCCCCACCTCCGGCAATGTAGGCATGCCGATGATAAATCCGTTGCTGATGCCGAAGTACATACTCTTGTAGTAATCCACCGATGTCCCCTGGATGGTCTCCTCCGTCCCCTGCGCATTGGAGATAACAAAACGCATGGAACCGTTGTACACCGTGTTGAGAAATATAGCAAACTCCCCACTGTTGCGGAGAGCACGCATGAGCAACGGCGAGTTCTCCACCGGAGAGTAGCTAAACGATGCCTTACTGCCCGTATAGTAAAGGTTGTCATCGTCCGAACTGCACGCCGTAAATACCGGAGTCAATGTCAAACATATCAACCATATTATCAAATAAAAGAGATTCCTTTTCATATTCAATACCTTTTCTATAAAACGCACCCAAAAGTACTTTTATTGTAGCACGAAGGGCGATTCCCGACGAAAAGTGCACACTGTGAATCATTTTTTCCTTTTATAATATGGCTATCCTAATTTTTTTTACTATTTTTGCCCCAAATAAACAATTAAAAATTTGATTATGCAACACAAGTTATGGATGTCGGCAGCTCTTGTGGCAGCCGTAGCTACACTCTCATCGTGCAGCAAAATGGGCGCACTCAGTGCCGACCTGTTTAACGTAACCCCCACCCCCCTAGAGACTAAGGCAGGACAAGTGGAGGCTACCATTAGTGGAAGTTTCCCTTCTAAATACATGAAGAAGAAAGCCGTAGTCACCGTGACTCCGGTACTCAAATACGACGGTCAGGAACTCGCTTCCGAAAGTGCTACTTTCCAGGGCGAAAAGGTGGAAGGCAACGACCAGACCGTAAGCTACCGCGTAGGTGGTAACTATTCCATGAAGGCCAACTGGAAGTATGTGCCGGCCATGGTAAACAGCGACCTCTATTTGCAATTCAATGCCAAAGTGGGCAACAAGAGTGTCAACATCCCCGAGGTGAAGGTGGGATACGGCGTGGTTGCCACTTCCGAACTCTTGAGCAAGTGTCTGTCCAGCTCCGATGCTTGCGTGGCAGAAGACGGATTCCAGCGCATCATCGAAGAAAAACAAACCGCAAATATTCGCTTCTTAATCGGTCAGGTAAACCTGCGTACCGGAGAACTGAAGAGTGTAAGTGTTGCCGATTTCGTAAAGACCTTGAAGGAAATAGCTAAAGACCAGGAGAACAAATCCATTGCTAATGTGGAAGTTAGCGCATACGCTAGCCCGGACGGTTCCTATAGCTTGAACGAAAAGCTGGCACAAGGACGTGAGAAGGTGGCTACCGACTACGTCAAGAAGAACCTCAAGCGCAACAAACTCGACGACGATGTAGAAAGCAAATACACCGCCGAGGATTGGGACGGCTTCAAGGAGTTGGTACAAGCCAGCAACCTGCAAGACAAGGATGTCATCCTGCGCGTCCTCTCCATGTACCAAGATCCCGAGGAGCGCGAGCAGCAGATTCGCAATATATCAACCGTATATAGCACCCTCGCAACCGAAGTACTTCCCGAATTGCGTCGTGCACGTTTGACCATCAACTACGAGGTAATCGGTCGCGATGACGAGCAGATTATCAACGAATTCAATAACAACGATGCCAAGGGCCTGAGCGTGGAAGAGTTAATCTACGGAGGCAACATGCTGGTGGAAACCGATGCCGAGCGCGCCAAGTGGTACAACAAAGCCATCGAGATGTATCCCGATGACTACCGTGCCTACAACAACATCGCCTCTATGCTGATAGAAGACGGCGATATCGATGGCGCAGAGAAGTATCTGAACCAAGCACTGAAGGTGGACAACAACGCCGGTGAGGTATTCACCAACAAAGCACTTATCGCTCTGAAACAAGGAGATACCGAAACCGCCGAGCAATACTTGGCACAAGCAGGCGGCAACACCGTAGACGAGACCATGGGTGCACTCTCCATAGCACAAGGCAAGTATGCACAAGCCGCTCAGTATCTGGAAGGTTCCAAGAGCAATACCGCAGCATTGGCACAGATTCTGAACAAGGACTATTCAAGTGCCGCACAAACCCTCTCCAATGTTTCCGGCTCCGATGCCACCACGACCTATCTGAAGGCCATCCTGGCAGCACGCACCGGTAACAAGACACAAGCCAAGTCGTTGGCAAGTCAGGCAGCTGCAGCAAGCAGTGCATATCAGACACTCTCTTCCAAGGATTTGGAACTGAAATAAGAGAATAGAACGTTGAATAGAAAGAATCGGGAATTGAAACAAAACAAGATATTCAAGCAGCGAGGCACCGCATGGTGCCTCCTCCTGCTTTTAGCAGGTCTCCTTATTGCCTGCTCCCCCGGAGAAGATGAATTTGTGTTGAAAGGCAACATAAAGGATATGAAAACCGCGGAGATATATGCCGTGACGCCCGGTGGTGAACATGTCGGTTTGGATACCATACAGGTAAAAGGCGATGAGTTTGAATATCGTATCACCTTGACGGAACCTGCGGTTCTCCTCTTGCAATACGCCAATTATCAACAACAGGTGGTGTTTGCGGAGCCCGGTCAGTCAGCCACACTTTCGGGTATGAACAGTCGACTGGCACAGGTAAAAGTAGAGGGAACGCCGGAGAACGATGCGTTTACGGCATATCGACTCTCGGTTCTGGGTAAAAGCGATGCGCAGAAGCGTAAGGCTGCCGAGACCTATATTCGTCAGCAACCCGGGCGGTTGTCGGCACTCTATCTGCTGGAATATTACTTTCTGAGTGAAGAGGCAGACCTAAAGACGGCTCTCGAATTGGCTGATTCGGTGCACCGAGCACAACCGGATCGTGTACGAGCCGGCAGGATACTCTCCCTGCTGGAAACGGCACAAAAGAATGTCAAAGGCAAGTCCATAGCACCTTTTCAGTTGACCGATATCGATGGTAAAAAGGTGACCAACAAGGATTTCGGTAAGAGCGGCAAGGATTTACTCGTTCTCTTCTGGGCCTCCTGGGACACCGAGAGCAGTACCGTTATCAATGTGCTCGAAGCACAAACGCGACAAATGCGCACCGACAACAGAGAGGTTCCCGTAGACATACTCACACTTGCACTCGATGGCAACGCCTATGAGGGGATGCGCCGCATGCAGCGACGAGAGATTCCCGGCAGACACGTGGTGCTCACCGATGCCTGGGAAGACCCCTTGGTGAAACGTTTTGGAGTGACCGAATTGCCCTACGCCATCCTCTATGACAGCAAGTTAAAGGTGAAGAAACACCTGCGAACGAGAGAGGAGATTCTAGGCGTGTTACACTAAAACACAAAGAAGAAGAAAAGAAAATATGTTGGTAAAAGTATTCGGAGCAGCCGTTCAAGGGCTGGAAGCTATCACCATTCATATAGAGGTGAATTTGAGCCAAGGCATCAAGTTCTTTTTGGTAGGATTGCCCGATGTGGCAGTACGAGAGAGCCACGAACGTGTGTTGGCTGCCGTACAAAACTCGGGGTATCGCTTTCCTTCGGCTCAGATTATAATCAATATGGCGCCTGCAGATATACGCAAGGAGGGTTCGGCATACGACCTCCCGCTAGCTGTAGGCATACTTGCCGGAGCCGGAGTGGTGAAGCAAGATAAGTTGGCTCGTTATGTGATACTTGGAGAGTTGGGGTTGGATGGGTCGTTGCATCCCATCTCCGGAGTACTCCCCATGGCAATACGCACCAGGAGCGAACATTTTGAAGGCATCATCGTGCCGGAGCAAAATGCACGAGAGGCCGCTGTAGTAGACGGTCTCAAGGTCTTCGGCGCTCGTTGTCTGACAGATGTGATTCGTTTTATGAACGGAGAGAACACCATAGAGCAGACCATTGTGGATGTTCGACGGGAGTTTGCCGAGTGTCAGGAACGTTTCGATGCGGACTTCGAGGAGGTGAAGGGACAAGAGAGCGTGAAGCGCGCGCTCGAAGTGGCAGCCGCCGGCGGTCACAACCTTATTATGATAGGTCCGCCGGGAAGCGGTAAGAGTATGATGGCGAAGCGTCTTCCCACCATCTTGCCACCCTTGACACTGGCCGAGAGCTTGGAAACCACCCAGATACACTCGGTGGCAGGTCGTTTGGAACGCGGTTCCACGCTCATTACGCATCGTCCCTTCCGGTCACCGCACCACACCATATCTCCCATTGCACTGGTGGGAGGAGGCAGCAATCCGCAACCCGGAGAGATTTCGTTGGCACACAATGGAGTACTCTTTTTGGACGAGTTGCCGGAGTTCAATCGCAGCGTATTGGAGGTGATGCGTCAACCCTTGGAGGACCGTCATATCACCATCTCACGCATAAAGTACAACGTGGACTATCCCTGTTCCTTTATGTTCGTGGCGAGCATGAACCCCTGTCCTTGTGGGTATTACAACCATCCCACCCGCCCCTGTACCTGCAATCCGGCACAAGTGCAGCGGTATCTAGGCCGAATCAGCGGTCCATTAATGGATCGAATTGATATTCAGTGCGAAATCCTTCCGACCGGCTTTGCCGAGATGAGTAGTCCGGAGGTTCCCGAGAGCAGTGCCACCATCCGCCAACGCGTGGTAGCGGCACGTCAGTTGCAAGCAGAACGCTACGCTGCCTATGCCGAAGAGATGGAAAAATCCGGAGTAGCCGTGCGACGCATCTACTGCAATGCACAGATGGGAAGTCGTGAGTTGCAGCGCTTTGTGACACTCGATGAACAAGCCACAGGACTCCTGCAAGTGGCCATGAGCCGGTTGAATCTGTCCGCCCGTGCTTACGACCGCATCCGCCGAGTGGCACGAACCATTGCCGACCTGGAAGGAAGTGAGTTGGTACAATCCAAGCATGTGGCAGAAGCCATCGGTTATCGCAGTCTGGACCGCGGTAATTGGGGAGAATAAAAAACAAAAAAGTACTATATATAAGATGGAAAAAGAATTTAAGAGAACATTGGTTACCGCCGCGTTGCCCTATGCAAACGGTGGTGTACACATAGGTCACCTAGCCGGTGTGTATGTTCCGAGTGACATTTATGTACGTTATTTGCGACTGAAGAAGAGAGATGTGCTCTTTATCGGAGGAAGCGACGAACATGGTGTTCCTGTAACTATCCGTGCCCGCAAGGAGGGTATCACTACCCGCGAGGTGGTGGATCGTTACCATAATCTTATAAAGAAGTCGTTCGAGGATTTCGGTATCTCGTTCGACATCTACAGTCGTACCACCAGTGAGGTGCATCATAAATTTGCTTCCGACTTCTTCCGCAAACTCTACGATGACGGTAAGTTGCAGGAAATCACGGAGGAGCAGTTCTGCGATGAGGTGACGGGTGAGTTCTTGACCGACCGCAACATCGTGGGAGAGTGTCCGCACTGCCATGCACAGGGAGCCTATGGCGACCAGTGCGAGAAGTGTGGTAGTTCGCTGTCCCCCGATGAGTTGATCAATCCCACCAATAAGAACAATCCGGGACACGGATTGGTGAAGCGTCCCACCAAGAACTGGTATCTGCCGCTGGGCGACTACGAGGAGTGGCTCAAGAAGTGGATTCTGGAGGGTCACAAGGAGTGGCGTTCCAATGTGTACGGTCAGTGTAAGAGTTGGTTGGACATGGACCTGCAGCCGCGTGCCATGACGCGTGACCTGGACTGGGGTATTCCGGTGCCGGTAGAGGGTGCTGAGGGTAAGGTGCTCTATGTGTGGTTCGATGCGCCGATTGGTTACATCAGCAATACGAAGGAGTTGTGCGATGCACATCCGGAGTTGGGCACCTGGCAGACATGGTGGCAGGATGAGTCTACACGTCTGATTCACTTCATAGGTAAGGATAATATTGTGTTCCACTGCCTTATCTTCCCCACCATGCTGAAGGCGCACGGTGACTACATCTTGCCGGACAATGTGCCGAGCAATGAGTTCTTGAACTTGGAGGACGATAAGATTTCCACCAGTCGCAACTGGGCAGTGTGGTTGCACGAGTACTTGGTAGACTTGCCGGGTAAGCAGGATGTGTTGCGCTATGTGCTCACAGCCAATGCTCCGGAAACTAAGGATAATAACTTTACGTGGAAGGATTTCCAGACGCGTAACAACAGTGAGTTGGTGGCCATCTACGGTAACTTTGTGAACCGTGCGTTGCAACTCACGCAGAAATATTACAACGGTGTGGTGCCGGCGTGTGGCGAGTTGACGGACTTCGACCGTGAGACCATTGCTGAGTTCAAGGATGTAAAGGTGAAGGTGGAGAAGTTGCTCGAGGAGTTCAAGTTCCGCGAGGCGCAGAAGGAGGCCATGAACTTGGCACGTATCGGCAATAAGTACATTGCGGATAGTGAGCCATGGAAGGTGGTGAAGACGGATCCGGAGCGTGTCAAGACCATCATCTACATCTCCCTGCAGTTGACCGCCAACCTGGCGATTGCCTTTGAGCCCTTCTTGCCGTTCAGCAGTGAGAAGTTGCGTGGCATGATTTGCATGGACAGCTTTGAGTGGGACAGTCTGGGAAGCACCGACCTGTTGGCTCCCGGCACACAGTTGCCGAAGCCGGAATTGCTCTTCGAGAAGATTGAAGACGATGTGATTGAGGCGCAGATGCAGAAGTTGCAGGAGGCGAAGAAGGCGAACGAGGAGTTGGCCTACAGAGCCGAGCCGATTCGTGAGACGGTAGCTTTCGAAGACTTCGAGAAGTTGGACATTCGTGTAGGTACGGTATTGGACTGCAAGAAGGTGCCCAAGGCGGATAAGTTGTTGCAGTTTACCATAGCCGACGGTTTGGAGAATCGCACCATTGTGAGTGGTATAGCCAAGTTCTACAAGCCGGAGGAGTTGATAGGTAAGCAGGTATGTTTCATTGCGAACTTTGCTCCGCGCAAGCTCAAGGGTATAGAGAGTCAGGGTATGATTCTCTCTGCCGAGAATGCCGATGGTACGTTGTCCGTATGTACGGTAGAGCGTGCGGTGAAACCGGGTTCTATGGTGAAGTAAAGAGAAAAATATATTCCCCTCCGGGTGGGGGAGAACCCTTTTCAAAGAGGATTCCTCCTCCACCTTATATATTTTGTTATGAGTCCGCTCCGGAACATTTGTTCCGTGAGTGGACTCATTTCCTTTTTCTAAAGGAGATGTTTTTTGTGTATTTGTCCATATTTTCATCCACGTTTCCATCCACAGTGTAGGGACGTTTCGTGGATGGAAACATGTATATACAAAAAAAGGTGCAACAAAATGTTGCACCTTTCTCTTGCGGGTCGGAAAGACCAGACTCGAACTGGCGACCCCTGCGTCCCGAACGCA
>CAYSOK010000068.1:0-8377 GCA_964432645.1 uncultured Bacteroidaceae bacterium
TTTTGAGGACGTTCCACGAAACGTCCCTACACTGTGGATACTCGCTCGTGGATGGGAATGTGAACACCCACTGTGGATACTCGCTCGTGGGTGTTTTCCCATGTGGATGACTCGTTCGTGAGCATACATACAAAAGACTAAAAAAATCCTCCGCAACGAAGCAACGTTGCGGAGGATTTTTATGATGAATTATATAGTCTTCATTAAGACAAGCCCTCGATGATGCCATCGTGGATGTCGATGCGCTCCGCTTGCGGAGACTTCGGCAGACCCGGCATACGCAGGATGTCACCGGCTATCGCAACAATCATCTCGGCACCCGTGTTCACTACAATGTCACGAACATTTACCGTGAAACCTGTCGGAACACCATACGCCTTGTCGTCCGTGGAGAAACTGTACTGCGTCTTCGCAATACATACCGGGAACTTGCCCCAACCCATCTTCTCAATACGCTGCAACATACGAGTTGCCGGGGCGGCAAAGGTTACGTTGGCAGCACCATAGATGTTCGTTGCTACCGCCTTAATCTTATCCTTCACCGGAACATCGTCGGCATACTGGAACTGTAATGGCTTGGATGGCTTCTCATCAATGGTCTTCACTACCAAACGAGCCAATTCTTCAGCTCCCTGACCGCCCTCACAGAAGGCATTGTTCACAGCAAAACCGATTCCCAATTCCTGCTCACAGTGAGCGCGAAGAGCCTCTATCTCCTCGTCCGTATCGCTGGCGTACTTGTTGAACGCTACCACTACGGTCTGACCGAAGGAAGCCAGGTTGTGAACGTGCTTGTCCAGGTTGCAGAAACCTGCCTTCAAGCCCTCTATGTTCGGAGTCTTAATATCCTCGAGCGCTACACCACCGTGCATCTTCAAGCCCTGTGCCGTAACCACTAATACTGTCAATGCAGGAGAAAGACCGGCCTTGCGACACTTGATGTCGAAGAACTTCTCTGCACCCAGGTCGGCACCGAAGCCTGCCTCTGTCACCGTGTATTCAGAGTGACTCAACGCTATCTTGGTGGCGACGATGGAGTTACATCCGTGCGCTATGTTGGCAAACGGACCGCAGTGAACAAATGCCGGAGTACCCTCGGTGGTCTGCACCAGATTGGGGTTCAACGCATCCTTCAGCAGTACGGTAATGGCACCTGCCACACCCATATCCTTGACTGTAAACGGTTTATCATCAAAGGTAAAGCCCAGAGTGATGTTCTCGATGCGCTTACGCAGGTCGTCCAGATTGTTGGACAAACACATAATCGCCATAATCTCACTCGCCGGAGTGATGTCGAAACCACTCTCCGCCGTCTTACCGTTGGTACGAGGTCCCAGACCCGTCACGATGCTACGCAGAGAACGGTCGTTTACATCGAGCACTCGCTTCCACAGCACCTGCTTCAAGGCAAAACCCTCAGCCTCGTGCTGATACAAATAGTTGTCCAACAATGCACTAATCATGTTGTGCGCACAAGTAATGGCATGGAAGTCACCCGTGAAGTGCAGGTTAATCTTCTCCATCGGGAGCACCTGAGCATAGCCACCGCCGGCAGCTCCGCCCTTCATACCGAAGCATGGACCCAGAGAGGGTTCACGAAGAGCCGTTACCGCCTTCTTGCCGATACGGTTCAAGCCGAGAGAGAGGCCCACGGAAACGGTTGTCTTACCGATACCCGCCTTGGTAGGACTGATAGCAGTCACCAGAATCAGCTTACTCTTCTTAATCTTCTCCTCGTCAATCAAACGGATAGGTACCTTGGCAATGTTGTGTCCATAACACTCCAAATCGTCTTCATGGATGTCAATGTCTGCCGCTACATCTTTTATTTTGCGTAGTTGCACGCTACGCGCTATTTCAATGTCACTTTTCATTTCATTCTTTTGTTATTTGTTCTTTTATACTTCTATCGTCACACTAATTATGCGGTTTTCGCATTGCAAACATACGAATATTTTTTTATATTTGCGTAAAAAAGAAGATATTTTTTACAGATTGAGCAAAAAAGAGAATAAAAAGTAGTAATTTTGCAGTATTAAAACAGATTTAAGATGAAACAATATATAGATTGCTTCTTGGCTCCCGCCGATGAGCAAACGATGAAAACCAATATAGAAGCACTCCGGGAGTGCGATGCGGTGAAAGATGTACACGCCCTGAACGGTTCGCCCTTTGGCAGCGATGCACTGCGCGAGATGGCAGAGAAGGCTACCCGCCGATACACCCTTTTGTTTACGGGACAAGGACGACTGCGCATGGGATACTATGCGACGACTCGCCTACTGACGGTTCTACAAGATGCTGCCCCGGCACTGCTCTACACGGATAGTTACTCGGTGAAGGGAGGGGTGCGCTCCAACCATCCGGTGATAGACTATCGGATGGGTTCGCTGCGCGATGATTTTGACTTCGGACCGGTGATGCTTTTCCCTACGGAACTCTTGAAGGAGTATGCCGAGACGCAGGGAAAAACGCAGGATTACAAGGCGGCTGCGCTGTACGATTTCCGTCTTTTCCTCTCACGTCACGGACAGGTGTGGCATCTCAATGAGTATCTCTACACCGTGGAGGAACCGGAGGTGCAGCAGGAGGGCGAGGCACAGTTCAACTATGTGGACCCGCGCAACCGGGCATCGCAACTGGAGATGGAGGCTGCTTGTACGGAGCATCTGAAGGCGATTGGTGCGTATCTGCCGGCGAGCGAGGTGGAGGAGATTGAGTACGACCGGGTGGAGTTTCCGGTGGAAGCTTCGGTGATTATTCCGGTACGCAATCGCGTTCGTACCATTCGTGATGCCATCGAGAGTGTGCTGAAGCAGGAGACAGACTTTGCGTTTAACATCTTGGTGGTGGATAATCACAGTACGGATGGGACGACGGAGGAGATTGCGACAATGGCGGCAAAGGATGATCGGGTGATACACCTCATCCCGCCATACGATGATTTGAATATAGGAGGCTGTTGGAACTATGCCATTCACCACGAGAAGTGTGGTAAGTTTGTGGTGCAGTTGGACAGCGACGATTTATACGCGCACGCGCGTACCTTAAAAGACATGGTGGGTGCGTTTCGTGAACAGCGAGCCGCCATGGTGGTGGGAACCTATCGCATCTGCAATTTCCAACTGGAGACATTACCGCCGGGCATCATCGACCACAAGGAGTGGACGGAGGAGAACGGACGCAACAATGCTCTACGTATCAACGGATTGGGGGCTCCACGTGCCTTTTTCACCCCCCTGTTGCGCAAGTGGCACATCCCCAACACCGGCTACGGCGAGGACTATGCCTTAGGGTTGGCTTTCTCACGTCGTTACCGCATCGGTAGAGTGATGACGGAGCAGTATCTGTGCAGACGCTGGGAGGGCAACAGCGATGCCGCTCTGAGTTTGGAACGCATCAACGCCAACAATCTGTATAAGGACCACATACGCACCATCGAGGTGGAGGCACGCATCGCCTTGAACCGTCGTCGCAACCACACAGCTACGTGTGAGGAGGTGAACGAATTCTTCGATAAACAATTGATACAGTGGGAGGATACTCGCAAGAGATACGAACAACTCCGACAGATACTCACCCGTGACCTGCCGCTCAACGAGACGGGATTGGCTGCACAGTTCAACCCTGCTCGCATCGTCTCCACGGGGGCGGATATACGCAAGGAGAGCATCGCCAAGCGCAGTTGTTTCTTGTGTGCAGCCCATCGTCCGCAGGAGCAGGCGAGTCTGGAAACGGAGGGTCGGTACACCCTTCTTGTAAACCCCTATCCCATTCTCCCGCAACACTTTACGGTGGTGACCCGTCATCATCTGCCGCAACGCATACTGCCGCAAATAGAGACTCTGGTACACATGGCGGCATCGCTTCCGCAATGGATGTTCTTCTACAACGGACCGGAGTGTGGAGCATCGGCTCCCGACCATGCTCACTTACAGGCCGGTACTCGCGGTATCACTCCCTTTGAACGCTATCGCAAAGAGTATGAGGAGAGCATGAAACGTGTGTTCCCCGTCCACCCATCGCTACAAGAGGAACTGGGCGATGAGTACACAGGAGAGTCACAGGATACGGGCATCTATCTCCTCAAGGAGTATGTCTGTCCGGCCTTTTTGATTCGTGCCGATAGACAGGAAACGGCTGTTGCCCTCTTCCGCAGACTCTACTCCGCTCTGCCCTGCCCCAAGGGTTCGCCGGAGGCTCCGGTAAACGTACTGTGTGCACGCGAGGAGGATGGTTCGTTGCGCTGTCTGGTGTTCCCTCGCGGCAAACACCGTCCCGATTGTTACTATGCGGAGGGCGATGAACAACTGTTGATTAGTCCGGGGGCACTGGATATGGCGGGACTGCTGATTACTCCGAGAGAAACAGATTTCCAACGTGTTACACCGGAGCGTGGAGCAGAGATTCTGCGCGAAGTGTGTGTGTCACCCGAGGAGATTGAGCGTATCGTTTGTTCACTCCGTGGTGAACGTACGCCGGCGGGAAAGGAGGAGACACTCGTCAAGGAGTCGTTGAACCTGACTGAGCCGGAGGTAAACGTAGGTATCATGAACGGCGAACTGATTCGTTTTACACTAAATGCCCCCTACACCGCCAAGGGAATCACTGCGACAGGGACACAACAAGCTGCCATCTGCGAAGGAGGCATCTTGTGGCAAGGCAATATCTATAAGGAACTTACCTTCCGTCCGCAAGAAGAGGGAGCTACCTTCGACATACACGATGTGGTAATAGGCATCCACTTCCACTGGCAACAGACACAGACTCAAACCTTCACGGGCAAACTGCGCCTGGTGGTGGACGAGGGGAAGATACAAGTCATCAATTCACTGCCTGCCGAGGAGTATCTTACGAGCGTGATTGGCAGTGAGATGAGTGCTACGGCAAGTACCGAATTTTTGAAAGCCAGTGCAGTAATCAGTCGTAGTTGGCTGTTGGCACAGATGCAGCGACGGGCGGAACACAAGCAACACGAACAAGCATTCTTCAGTTTTGTGAAGAGCGAAAACGAGACGTTGCGGTGGTATGACCGCGAGGATCACACCCTCTTCGATGTCTGTGCTGATGACCATTGTCAGCGCTATCAGGGCATCACGGTGGCAGCACACGAACAGGCGCGCGCTGCAGTGGAAGCAACTCGAGGACAGATTCTTACGGAGGGCGACCACATCTGCGATGCCCGTTTCTCCAAGTGCTGTGGCGGTGTGACGGAAGAGTATGCATCTTGTTGGGAAGAGGAGGAGCACGAAACACTCCAACCCATCCGCGATGATGTGGACGCTACCCTCCCCGACCTCACCAACGAACAGGCGGCTGCCGACTGGATTCGTTCGGTTCCGGAGTCTTTCTGCCATACGGACAGTGCCGTGCTGAAGCGTATACTCAAGAGTTACGACCAAGAGACTCGGCAGTTCTACCGTTGGCAAGTGGTGCTGACTCAGGAGGAAATCAGTCGTTTGGTGTCCGAGAAGCTGAAGAACGATTACGGCGAGATTGTAGACCTGCAACCCGTACAGCGCGGCAAGAGCGGACGCATCTTCCGTCTTAAGATTGTGGGTACCAAGAAGACACACATTATAGGCAAGGAGTTGGAGATACGCAAAGCCCTCTCCGACACCCATCTGCTGAGTTCCGCCTTTATTATAGATAAGGAGGGGCGAACAGAGACGGGAGTACCGGAGCGCTTCGTCCTGACCGGAGCCGGATGGGGACACGGTGTGGGCATGTGCCAGATAGGCGCTGCCGTGATGGGCGAAAAGGGGTATCCCTATCACGAGATTTTGCTCCACTATTATCGCAAGGCCGGTATTAAAAAAATATACTAAAGCAATGAAACTCAGCATACGAACCACCATACTCTACATAGTGGAAGCACTCTCCTACGTGATTACCACTACCATCGCCGTCTTCATGTTGAAACGATTGGGCTACCCCAATTCGTTGATTCTCGTAATCACGAGCGGTGCTTTTGGGGCGTGGTGCTTCAAACCGCTGGTAAAGAAGTTGCTTACATTTCTGACGTCCTACTACTTTTCCTTTGTGGCATCGGGACTAATCATCGTGTGGCAACTGGCGGACATGGCTTACTCGCTTCTGGAACGCACATACACTCCGAAGAGCGTGTTCACGAGCTTACTGGTGATTATCCTGGCAACCACCGTGTTTAGTAGTGCCAAGGATCTGTACATACGTTTGCATCTGGACCGACGGAGCATTGTGTACGCCAACTACTTGAATTCCATCCTCTACCACATCATCTTGGTATTGGGCGAAGGACTCATCATCCTCTCGGCAGGTTTTCTGGAGATACTCTTCCCCCGCATCTCTCTGGTGTGGAGCTACGTATTCTTCGCCATCGCCCTCATAGAGGGCATGCTACTGTTGACCATCGTACTGCTGTTCACCCGCAAGATGCCCCGTCTGCGGAGCAGTGCCGATACCCCGGAAGTGGGTTCCATGCAGCGCACTTCCAAAGGCGATACGTTCAAGTACATGCTCTCCATGTTCTTCTTCTTGTTGCCCAACATTAGTATCCTTCGACTGCGTCCACTCTTCTTCATCGACCGCCACATAGACGGCGGCATAGAACTCACGTTGCTCGAAATCGGTTGGGTACAAGGCACCATCGGCATCATCGCCTACACCTTGGGGCATGTGTGGGGATACCATCTGCTGCACCGCAAGAACGGACAAAACGCTCGTGTTTGGATAGCCTTTTTGTGGGTGGTCCCCAGCCTTATGTTCCTGCTCATGAACGTATGGCAACCGGAGACTCTCTCCATCATTGGCATCATAGTGTTCATTAATCAACTCTGCATAGGACTGGGTATCAATCTCATAACACAACTGCATCCCCGTCTACACCCCCTCAAGCGCATGGCAGGCAACAACCCCTTCACCACCTCTTCCGTGGTATTGGTCACCCTCCCCATCGTACTAGGTGTAGGCTACCTGCAAGAATGGATGGGGTACCGCTCCCTCTTCTGCATCCTTTCCCTTATCAGTATCATCTATCTACTTTACCAACGCATCTTAAATGAATAACAGACATATCCCCCCCATGATGTGGATACCCTCGCTCTATTTTGCCGAGGCACTCCCCTACGTCACCGTGATGAGCATAGCCACCATCATGTACAAACAAATGGAACTATCTAACACAGAGATAGCACTTTACACCGGATGGCTCTATTTACCCTGGGTGATAAAACCCATCTGGAGCCCCATCGTAGACCTCCTCTCCACCAAGCGCCGTTGGGTGCTGTGGATGCAAGGCATCATGGGCGTCTCCCTGGCGATGGTAGCTTTCTCGCTACCCACCTCACAGTTCCTGCAATGGACGCTGGTAGCCTTCTGGATAACAGCCTTTTGCAGTGCCACGCACGACATAGCGGCTGACGGTTACTACATGCTGGAATTGGACACCCACGAACAGGCCGTGTACGTAGGTGTACGCAGCACCTTCTACCGCATAGCCTCCATTCTGGGACAAGGTGGACTGGTGATGCTGGCGGGTTATCTGGAGAAGACAAACCTCGTTTCGGAGGCATGGAGTATCACCTTTTTCGTGATGGCCTCCTTCTTCTTTACTGTCTGTTTCTACCACTCAGCCTTCCTGCCTAAGGCGAAGCGAGACGTAGAACGTACGGCAGGCGATGGCAGAACCGCAGCTCGACTGCTGAGCGATTTCGGTGATACGTTTGTGAGTTTTTTCCGTAAGAAACAGACCGTTGCGGCTCTCCTCTTCATGCTCCTGTATCGTCTGCCCGAGGCACTATTGGTGAAGATGAGCAACCTTTTCCTGATGGATTCCCCCGAGCAAGGCGGACTAGGACTCACGCCGCTAGACATCGGTTGGGTGCAAGGCACCGTTGGTGTCCTGGGACTCACCATAGGCGGCATAGCCGGAGGTTTTGTGGTGGGTCACGGAGGTCTCAAGCGATGGCTTTGGCCCATGGTTGCCTGCATCACTATACCCGATCTGGTGTACGTCTACTTAAGTTATTTCAACTCAGCATCCTTGTGGGTCGTAACCACCTGCGTCTGCATAGAGCAACTAGGCTATGGATTTGGCTTCACCGCCTACATGCTCTACCTTGTTTATTACGCGCAAGGCGAGCGACAGACCGCCCATTACGCCCTCTGCACCGGACTCATGGCCCTAGGCATGATGCTCCCCGGCATGGTCTCCGGATGGTTGCAAGAGACGGTAGGATATCGCACCTTCTTCCTCATCGTCATGGCGTGTTGTCTGGTAACCGTAGGCGTATCCTCGCTGCTACGGATAGACCCTGAATTTGGCAAAAAACAAAAAAATCAGATAAAATAAGGATGTTTGTCAAAATAAATAGCTACCTTTGCGATATGAAACGGA
>CAYSOK010000069.1:0-8279 GCA_964432645.1 uncultured Bacteroidaceae bacterium
ATATTATCCCTTCACGTGATATTCCTTATAGAGTAATCTGGATTCTTTTTGCATGAGTCGTTCCAACTCTGCCGAATGGATGATGGTGATGTGCGACCATAGTCCCAGATGGAAACGATGAAGCGTATCCATGTTACAAACCTGAGCCGAATACTCCCACTCCTTGTCCGACAAACGAGTGAGATGACGCGACGTTCTTGGATACTCCTCCTTCAACAAACGCATGGCATGCTCGTCCAAGCGCAATGTAACGTTGCGCAACGTCGATGCCGAATAACCGAAATCATCCCGGTGATACGGCGTGTGCTTCGCCTTCAACTGCCACAGCGTATCACTCTTCTCAAACACCATGTTCGCATCAATCTTAATCGTCACGTTGCGATTCGTTGTGATGTCGTAACAACGAAAACTACCCTTGTCACGCATCATGAGATACGGCTCCACCATGTGACCCGCCACCGAACGCTTCTTGTGTGCCTTACCCTTGGTGATACACATCTGCTTGTGCTCCTCTATACACATCTCCGCAACCTTCGCCAACTGCTCTACATCGTACGATAGATTCATCTCCTCCAAAATATCGTAGCCACCCACACGATCCAACTTGCGACGCAACTCCGAAGCCGACTCCTCCGTAGCCGCGCAGCGGTTCAACACCGCACGCAACTTCAAACGCTCCTCCTTGGTAAAGAACAACATGTCGTTCATCCGCTCAAAGAAAGGACTCTCCAAATCCAACCAATACGTGGTCCCCTTGCGATGCACCACTATGTCCGAAAGCGAGAAAATCTTGAGATAACGAAATACGGAACGCGAGGTCACCTGCATCTCCTGACAAATCTGTTCCATGCTCACCTTACCGTGAGTCAGCATGAAGGTGATGAGCTTTATTTGCTTGTCAAACTTTATTTCCATAGCATGATTGGCTTGTAGTGGGTTGTTGTTTGTTGTTAAGTTGTTGTTTCTATAAATCGAACGAAAGTTCCGTCTGACCGTCGCCCAAGAGATTGAAGGTGCGACGATGATAGGGCGTGATGCCAAACTTCCGGATGGCCTCCCGATGCTCCTTGGTGGGATACCCCGCATTGCGGTTCCATCCATACTGCGGATATTCCGCATGAAGTTCACACATGTAATCATCGCGGTAGGTCTTCGCCAGGATGCTTGCCGCCGCGATACTCAGGTATTTACCATCCCCCTTTACAACCGTGGCATACGGCAAATCCTTGTACGGCGTAAACCGATTGCCGTCTATGATGAGCGCCTGCGGAGCCACCGAAAGCCCCTCCACCGCACGATGCATCGCCAAAATGCTGGCACGAAGGATGTTTATCTCGTCAATCTCCTGCGCCGTAACCACCCCCACCGACCACGCCACAGCATCGCGCTGAATCTCCTCGCGCAAGGCATATCGCTGCTTGGCAGTGAGTTGTTTGGAGTCGTTCAATTTCCGGTTGGTGTAGTCCGGAGGAAAGATGACCGCCGCAGCGTAGACACTGCCCGCCAAACAACCACGTCCCGCCTCGTCGCATCCCGCTTCCACCATGCCTGCATGGTAGAGAGGGAGGAGCGGTGCGTGCTCTTTGGGGTGTGTCTCCTTGCTGCTAGTCTTCTTCATACCTTCATATATCATTTACAAAGCATTCCATAGATTCTGCGGATACCTGCCGCGAGAGCGTCCACCTCCTCGAACGTGTTGTACACGGCAAAGGATGCACGCACGGTGCCCTCTATCCCCAGGCGGTGCATGAGGGGTTCGGCACAGTGGTGTCCGGTGCGGACGGCTATACCTATCTTGTCGAGCAGCGTGGCCAAGTCCAACGGATGAACTCCCTCCACACGGAAGGAGATGACGGAGGTCTTGTGCTCTGCCTCGCCGTAGATGGTGAGTCCCTCAATCTGTTTGAGTTGCTCGGTGGCATAGTCGGTGAGTTGTTGCTCGTATTTCTCAATGGCTTCCACACCAATGGATTGGATGAAACGGATGGCCTCCGTCAGTCCCACCGCCCCGATATAGTTGGGCGTACCCGCCTCGAACTTATACGGAGGGTCGTTGTAGGTGGTCTTTTCAAACGAAACGGTACCAATCATTTCGCCACCGCCCTGATAGGGAGGCAACTTCTCCAACCACTCCTGTTTGCCGTAGAGCACACCGATGCCGGTCGGTCCGTACATCTTGTGGGCACTGAAGGCAAAGAAATCGCAGTCGAGATCCTGTACATCCACCTTGCGGTGTGATACACTCTGTGCACCGTCCACCAGGAAGGGTACGCCGTGGGCGTGAGCCGTGCGAATCATCTCCTTGACGGGGTTTATGGTGCCCAACACATTAGACACATACGTGACACTCACCATCTTGGTGCGTTCGTTGAAGAGTTTCTCGTACTCCTCGAGCAGCAGTTCGCCACGGTCGTTCATAGGGATAACCCGCAGACGCACCCCCTTGCGCTCCACCAGGAACTGCCAAGGGACGATGTTGGAGTGGTGCTCCATGGTGCTCACAATCACCTCGTCGCCCTCCTGCAAGTAGTCCACTCCCATGGAAGATGCCACCAGATTGATGCTCTCCGTGGTGCCCCGCGTGAAGACAATCTCGTTTTTGCTGCCGGCATGGATGAACTCCGCCACCTCCTTGCGCGCCCCTTCGTACGCTTCGGTGGCGCGGTTGGACATGTAGTGGATGCCGCGATGTACATTGCCGTTGGCCTCCAGATAGGCACGGGAAAGGGCATCGACCACCGACTGAGGCTTCTGAGTGGTAGCCGCATTGTCCAGATAGACAAGGGGCTTGTTGTAAACCTTGTAATCGAGGATGGGGAACTGCTTGCGTATTTCCGCCACGTTTATATCTATTTCTTCTCGAACTGACATTGTTTCTTTATTTACACATTTTACAAACATTGCACTTCGCCAACTCTCCGCGGAAGCGTTTCTCTACCAGCAGGTGCAGTCGGGCTTTGAGGGGTTCCAGACAGATTTTGTCTATCACCTCGCCGACAAAGGCGAACTGCAGGAGCAGGCGTGCCTCTTCGGGGGAGATGCCGCGCTGCTGCATGTAGAAGAGGGCGGTATCGTTGAGTTGTCCCACTGTGCTGCCGTGGTTGCACTTCACATCGTCGGCATAAATCTCCAACATGGGTTGGGTGTACATGCGTGCTTCGTTGGTTGCCAAGAGGTTGGCATTGGTCTCTTGAGATACCGTACCGTCGGCGCCCGGGAGTACCAGGATGCGTCCGGCAAAAGCGCCTACCGCTTGACCGTCCAATACATATTTAAACAACTCATTGCTGCTACAGTTTTTCACTGCGTGGGTGATGAGTGTATTGTTGTCGGTGTGCTGGTTTTGGTCGGAGATGGTGCAGCCGTTGACATACGCCTCGGCATGTTCGCCGGAGAGTGCTACATCTATGAGGTTGCGGGTGGTGCCGTTGTGCAGCGTCACGCCGGTGGTGACAAACTTGCTGTTCTCCTCCTGCTTCACGTACATCTCGGCAAAACGCTTGTTCTTCACGTTGGTCTCCTCCAACTCATAGATGTGTACGTTGCTGTCCTTGCCTGCATATACCTCCATCACCTGAGTGGTGAGGAAACTGCGGTCGTCCTCCGTGTGGTCGCAGAAGAGTAGGGTACAGGTGGCACCCTCCTCGGCTACCACCAGAATGCGGCGGTTCACCATGAGCTCTACATCGGAGCGTAGTATGTTGATAATCTGCAACGGCTTCTCTATCTGTACGCCCTGCGGCACATAGACAAAGAGACCGTCTTGTGCCAAAAAGGTGTTGAGATTGGCTATAGCATCCTGCTCATTGACCAATCCTCCGTAATATTTCGCCACCAATTCCGGGTGCGATAGCGCCGCCTCGCGGAGCGAACAAACCATCACCCCCTGCGGCAGGGTAGCCTTGGGCAGTATCTTATCGTAGAAGACATCGTTGATTACAAAGTACAACTGTGTACTCAGGTTGGGCACATCGCACGAAAAAACATCGTACGGACTCACCGGGATATGGATGCGCGACAAGTTCAAACCGTAGTCCGGTGCAAACGCCTCCTGCACATCGGTGTACTTATAGCGCTCCACCTTGCGGGTTGGAAAACCGGACTGCACAAAGCGTTCGAACGCTTCTTCGCGCAGAGCGTTCATCACCGGAGCACTGTGTTCGTTAATCAGTGCCTTGTGCTCCCGGTAGAGGTCGATATATTGTTGTTCCGAATTTCTCACTTCTTTCCTCCTTTCGTTACCCCGTTATGCTTCGCGAGCGGCTATCTCTTCCTTGATCCAGTCGAAGCCACGCTCCTCAATCTCCTGCGCCAACTCCGGACCGGCAGTCTTCACGATGCGTCCATCGAGCAATACATGGATGATGTCCGGTTTCAGATAGTCCAGCAAACGCTGGTAGTGCGTAATCACCATGGCAGAAGTGTTCTCCTTGCGCAGCGTGTTGAATCCCTCAGCCACGATGCGCAGCGCATCGACATCCAGACCGGAATCCGTCTCGTCCAGAATGCAGAAGGAGGGTTCCAACATGGCCATTTGGAAAATCTCGTTACGCTTCTTCTCGCCGCCGCTGAATCCCTCGTTGACAGAGCGGTTGGTCAACTTATTGTCCAGGTCCACAATCTTACGCTTTTCGCGCATCAACTTCAGGAATTCCGTAGCACTGATAGGTTCCTCTCCCCTATATTTACGCTGTGCGTTCACCGCCGCACGCATGAAGTTCACCATGCTCACACCCGGAATCTCCACCGGCTGTTGGAACGACAGGAAGATACCCTCGTGCGCACGCTCCTCCGGTTTCAGTTGCAAGAGGTCCTTGCCGTTGAACACGATGCTACCCTCCGTCACCTCGTAGGCCGGATGTCCCACAATCACGTTGCTCAACGTACTCTTACCCGCACCGTTGGTACCCATGAGTGCGTGTACCTCACCGTCGCGAATGGTAAGATTCACTCCCTTCAATATCTCTTTGCCATTGATAGTGGCATGTAAGTTCTTTATCTCTAGCATAATCTGTTATCTCTATATTTATCCTACAGAACCCTCCAGGGAGACGGACAAGAGCTTTTGTGCTTCTACCGCAAACTCCATGGGCAGTTTGTTGATTACGTCTTTTGCATATCCGTTGACAATCAGCCCTATGGCTTCTTCGGTGTCGATGCCGCGCTGATTGCAGTAGAAGAGTTGCTCTTCGGATATCTTGCTGGTGGTGGCTTCGTGTTCCACGACTGCCGTATCGTTGTTGACATCCATATACGGGAAGGTGTGTGCGCCGCACTTGCTGCCCAGCAACAGGGAATCGCAGGAGCTGTAGTTACGTGCTCCGTCCGCTTTGGCAGATACTTTGACCAATCCGCGGTAGGAGTTTTGACTCTTGCCGGCGGATATACCTTTGCTGATAATGGTGCTTTTGGTGTCCTTGCCTATATGAATCATCTTGGTGCCGGTGTCCGCCTGCTGGAAGTTGTTGGTCACTGCCACGCTGTAGAACTCCGCTTGCGAGTGGTCGCCGGAGAGAATACAACTCGGATACTTCCAAGTGATGGCACTACCCGTTTCCACCTGTGTCCACGACAGTTTGCTGTAGGCTCCGCGCAGATGTCCGCGCTTGGTTACCAGATTGAGTACACCGCCTTTGCCCTCGGCATCGCCCGGATACCAGTTTTGTACGGTGCTGTACTTCACCTCTGCCCGTTCGTTGACCACTATTTCCACAATGGCAGCGTGCAATTGATTCTCGTCGCGCATGGGAGCGGTACATCCCTCCAGATAAGAGACGTATGCATCGTCGTCGGCAATAATCAGAGTACGCTCAAACTGACCCGTATTGCGGGCGTTGATGCGGAAATAGGTGCTCAACTCCATGGGACAGCGTACCCCCTTGGGGATGTAGACGAACGAGCCGTCGCTGAACACTGCCGAATTGAGCGCCGCAAAGAAGTTGTCGCGGTAGGGAACCACCGAACCCAAGTATTGTTTTACCAACTCCGGATGTTCCTTAATGGCCTCGCTGATAGAACAGAAGATGACACCCTTCTCCGAAAGTTTTTCCTTAAACGTGGTCTTCACCGAAACCGAGTCCATGACGGCATCCACCGCCGTACCGCTCAGTGCCAGACGTTCCTCCAAGGGAATGCCCAGTTTCTCGAACGTCTTCATAAGTTCCGGATCCAACTCCTTATTCTCCTCCTTCTTCTTAGCGCCCGCCGTGGGGTCTGCATAGTAGGAGATGGCTTGATAGTCAATTGCCGGCATCTTGAGGTGTCCCCATTCCGGCTGTTGCTGTGTGAGCCAATAGCGAAAAGCCTTCAAGCGGAAGTCCAGCATCCACTCCGGTTCGCCCTTCTTTTGTGAGATGAGTCGAACCACCTCCTCGTTGAGGCCTTTGTCTATAATTTCAGTCTGTACGTCGGTGGTGAATCCGTGCTCATACTTCTTCTCTGCCACACTCCGCACAAACGTGTTCTGTTCCTCCATATACCTTATTTAATTGTATCGCTATCCGTCTCTGTGTTCGCATCCGTGCATCCCACGGCATTGTGCCATATATTGCCCCATATGAGGGTGATGGGGGAGTAGAGCCGTGAGTTGGCTTTGCCCTCTTCGCCCAATATGTGGAGTGCGTTGAGCACCAAGAGTATACACCCTAAGAAGAGTGTGTATTTGACAAATGCCACGGCGGCTCCCGCCAGTCGGTTTAACCACCCCAGGCACATGATGTCCACCGCCTTGGTGATAATATTGGCGGCGATGCCGAGTGCCACCGGAACGGCTATCAGAATCAACAGAAATGCCAATGCCGATACGCCGAATCCCGAAGAACCCAGATGCGGAGCCAGATAGTTGGCTAGGCGACCGTAGCACGACCATGCTATGGTGAGCCCCACCAGATATCCCACCAGCGATGCTACCTGTGCCACCAGGCCGGTTGTCCAACCCTTGTACACGGAGTAGAGCATCACTGCTAAGATTATAACATCTATCATCGTCTAACTGTTTGTTTACAGTTTCTGTTTAACGGCCACCTGCTGATAGGTCTCGATCATATCGCCTTCGCGTATGTCGTTGCAGTTCACCAGACTGATACCGCACTCGAAGTTGGTGGTTACCTCCTTCACATCGTCCTTGAAACGTTTCAGTGCACTGATATCGCCCTCGTGTACCACAATACCGTCGCGAACCAAGCGCGCCTTGTCGGTGCGGTGTACCTTGCCGTCCACTACGTATGCACCGGCTACGACACCCACCTTGCTGATGTGGTAAACCTGGCGTACTTCGAGTGTAGCGGTAATCTCCTCCTTGAAGACGGGCTCCAACATACCCTCCATGGCGGACTTAACCTCCTCGATGGCGTCGTAGATGATGGAGTACAGACGGATGTCCACACCCTGCTGCTCCGCCAGCTTACGAGCCTGAAGGGAAGGACGTACCTGGAAACCGATGATGACTGCATCGGATGCTGCTGCCATGGTGACATCGTTTTCGGAAATCTGTCCTACGCCCTTGCTGATGACGTTGACCACAATCTTCTCGGTTGAGAGTTTGATGAGGGAGTCGCTCAAGGCCTCGATAGAACCGTCCACGTCACCCTTAACGATGACGTTCAACTCCTTGAAGCTACCCAGTGCGATACGACGACCAATCTCGTCGAGGGTCAGACGCTGCTGTGTTCTCAAGCCCTGTTCGCGCTGCAACTGCTCGCGCTTGTTGGCAATTTCGCGTGCCTCCTGCTCGCTGTCCATCACGTGGATGGCATCACCTGCCTGCGGAGCACCGTTGAGACCCAGTACGGTAGCCGCCTCGGACGGACCGATTTGCTGGATGCGTTGGTTGCGCTCGTTGAACAGTGCCTTCACACGTCCGTAGTTGGTTCCTGCCAACAGGACGTCTCCTACGTGCAGTGTACCGTTGTTCAGCAGTACGGTAGCCACATAGCCACGTCCCTTGTCGAGAGAGGACTCGATGATTGTACCCGTAGCCTTGCGGTTCGGATTTGCCTTCAATTCCAGCATTTCTGCCTCCAGCAAAACCTTCTCCAACAGTTCGGAGACACCCGTACCCTTCTTGGCACTAATCTCCTGGCTCTGGTACTTACCGCCCCATTCCTCCACCAGATAGTTGAGTTGAGACAGTCCCTCTTTTATCTTGTCCGGATTGGCACCCGGTTTATCAATCTTGTTGATAGCAAAGACGATAGGCACATTGGCAGCTGCGGCATGGTTGATTGCCTCCTCGGTCTGCGGCATGATGCCATCGTCGGCAGCGATGATGATGATGGCGA
>CAYSOK010000070.1:0-4678 GCA_964432645.1 uncultured Bacteroidaceae bacterium
CACAGTCCCTACACTGTGGATTACAAATTTGAGTTACTTATCCTTTGTGTTGATATCGCGGACACAGCGGACTTGGTCGCCTAGGGCACGACGAGATTGATCGATAATTTGTACGTAATAGTTCGATTGTGCTAGATAGAAAACTACACTAGAGAGTTCGCTGCTAGCATCATCCGAAGTTCTGAGAACAGAACCTATTCCAAAACAACGCATGTCCGGAAATGCCGGTTCTTTTTTGCCATTGTTTCTACAATCCGTAACGATAAAACCGGCGCAAGGGAACAATATGGACTCTATCGGGTTTGCCCATTCTGTACTTTTTTGGTTGCTCTTGTCGTCGTCTGTAGTTAAGTAACTAAGTAGATTTCTTCCTTTTTCGGCAGAGAAACGGGATATTTGTATGAAATTTTTATTCTTAGAGCCGGTACACAGTGATGACATAATGCGAACTCTGTATGGATGATCTGTATCGTAATCTTTCATCATATATATGACGTAATATTTACTAACTTTTCCATACACCATTACAGTTTCATCGCCTTTTTTGTAGGTCTTAGGCCATGTTTTGTTCCATTCTGTTTTGATTTCCGGCATAAAGGCTTCTGCGTCTTCTCGTGTCGGTAGGCGCCATCCTTTGGGACAAGGTTGACTGTCTATGTCTTGCCACAAGTTGCTTCCATTATAAGTCTTATTTTCTTTTGCTCCATCAAAGTTTGTCCATACATAGCAACGTGACATTCTTGATTCATCTTTTCGTATACAAGAGAATTTATAATATTCATGTGTCAATTCATCGTCAACGTTTCCTTTTTCATCGTATAACACGTCTCCGGGAAACCGGATAACGTTTGTATCCGTGAGGGCTTTTTCCGGTAATGTGAGCCGTAATCCGTAGACCGTATCTCCTTTGTGGTCAAAGGTGTATAAGGAACGTAGTTGTTCATCTACCAACTTCGCTTTATCTTCATCCGATAATGTGTTGTTCTCGTAACTATTTCGCCAATAATAATAGGGGCTATATGGGTCATTGTATAAAGTGTTCTCTGTTATTACTACTTCTCCTTCTTTTGCCCCGATTCTTTCGGCAATATTCTTGTTCTCTTCATCACTCGTTATAAAATAAATATTTCCCGCAAATTCCGT
Organism: uncultured Bacteroidaceae bacterium; assembly: GCA_964432645.1. Classification (GTDB taxonomy): domain Bacteria; phylum Bacteroidota; class Bacteroidia; order Bacteroidales; family Bacteroidaceae; genus CAZUTW01. The sequence continues at coordinate 1,144 of CAYSOK010000070.1, forward strand.
TTTGTTATCATCGTTGATGAAGTGCTTAAACTTATCCGTATCCAGAATAAAGGGTATATTCCTACCATGCTGATAATAATACCCAATCGACCCATAGAAATCGTTCTCACAATCTGCCGTTTTGGCACCCAGATTGCGATCCATCCACATGATTCCGTTGAAGGTGACGGGTTGACCTACGTAGGTGTCTACCTCTGCCAAATCTACATCTATCCAGTCGTACTTCTCCGGGATGATGACCAAGACCATTACCTTGTCGTCCAGCAGTGTTATGGCTAGCGTGTATTTGTAATTCGGCTCAAACTGAAAAAGCTCGGAACTTGTATTACCAGCCTCGTCTACGGAAAGTTGAGCTACGGTGTACTCGAAACTTCTTTTTTCATTCCCCTCGTAGCCCGAGAGGGTGACGCGAACCTTCACCCCTTGGTTCGGGAATATGCACATCTCTCCCGGTACGGGAGTGGCAGAATCCTCCGGGATGCTATTCACTTGGTCCTCCGTTCCCGTTTTGGAACGATCGTAGAAGACTCTTTCAGCGGATTTCGTGGCATTGGAGTATTCCCATTTCCCCTCTATTAAATTGAACGTGCCTTCGCTCTTCGGTTCTATTACCTCTATGCGCTCCAATACGAGTCCCGACAGATTTACCGTATTATTTGTCGTCTTCTGCCGAGTAATCGTAAAGTTGATGCTACTCAGGGCATGCTTAAACAAGAGAGTGATGTCCGATGTCTTCTCCGTCACAGCCTTTAGGTTCGTGGAGTAACGCATGTCCGGTATGCTGTTCTCACGCTCGTCCAGAGCAAGGGTAAACTTCCTTGAACCCTCCTTCTCCAGATACTTGTTGGGGTCAACGGTCGTTCCAAACGTCACACCGTAGAAGTCCAGCGAACTGCCATCCTTGGGAAAGCTCTTGATGGCTCCATAATCGATGGCATGACTCTCGGTCTCTTCTGCCCGGGTGTCGTCGAAGGTGGCATTATCCCAATCGTAATCACCACTATTGGAGGGGGTGTTCGCCGCAAACAGACGGTAGAGTGTACCCGGTTCGAAATAGACGGACTCCTCTCCGGAACGAGTGATTATCTGTGTCCTGTTGGCCGACAACTGTATGACATCCGTCGAAGAAATCTCCGACTTCTTCAAGTAGACCAATTGCTCCTCGGAGCAAGCATGTAGAAGCATCAACATCCCAAAAAACAGGCACCATGCGGGGATGTTTGCTGTGCGAATCGTCCGTTTCATATCTCTTCGTTTCATTATTTCTTCATTAAATTCAGTGTCACCGAGTAGATGCTGTTGGGTTCCAGTGTATAGCTACCATACTTGTCGAACGCCTTTGCACCCAGCAGTTTCTTATACGTCAACACGTTTCCGGATTTGGTCGTTGCCGATATGTTTATTTGCGTGGCATGCTCCTCCGTACTGCAATAGTTGGGCAGTATATAATAGTAGTAGTACAGACTTCCGTCCTGCAAGCACGGTTCCGTGGTTTCATCCGTATAGAGTGTGGACGTAGAAGTCACGGTGTAATCCTCTTCCGTCAAATCCTCACGACCTTTTGAGTCCAGACACAGATACGTCTTGTTCGGTATGTTCGTTAGTTGTACCTCTACGTCTGTCAGTGACTCTCCCGTATTGTTGTTGAGGGTAAGATTGATGCGTGTCACCAGGCGAGCCACTGTCACTCTCAATTCCTGTCCCTCGGTGATGGAGCCGGAGATGATGCCCGACATGGGAACCATGGTGATGTCCGGGTCGATGGGGAAGGCGTATTTTGTTTGCAGGAGTGTGTTGTACAACTTGGGTATCTCCAAATCTTTGAAATCCTCCATGTTTACAAACACGACCACCTTGCTGCTGTCTGCCTCCACCAGATGTGTCTTGACCGACAACACTTGTGTCTGTCCGGAGACGTATTCATAGCACAGTTCGTCAACGATTCTTATTCCTACATCATCGTACTGGCACACCCGAATCTGATGTATCAGGTTTTCCACATCCGAAGTAAAGGGGGAAGTGGAACGTGTTGAGGTTCCGCTCTCGTCCGTGAGAGTAGGAAGGGTGATGTGCAGTGTCACCTCCACCTTTTTTCCGGTGGAGTCGGTCACCTCGAGTTCGTCTGCCTCTTGCTGCGTGCAACCTGCCATGAGCATGCACCACAACGAGAGGAAGAATCCCGCAGCTATATGGTTTATCTGTTTCATCTTCATTCTTTTTTCTCCGGTTCAAGATCTTCTGTCCACGAATCGTTGTACCAGGTTGCCACCGACACGCCGTCCTGTATGGAAACCTTGAGCGTGACGTTGTAGGAGAAACCGTGGTACAGACGCATCATGCTGAGTTGCGTGACGTACTGGGTAGGTACGCCGTTTACCTCTACGTTTACCAATATGTACATGACGGTACTCATGATGTCGGTGGGCAGTATGCCGATGTCTCCCGTGAGTGCCTTTTTTCCGCTCTCGGTGGTGTATTCCGTGAAGTCCGATTGAGGAATCACAACACGGGTGTTTTTGTCCCCCAGGTGCATCTCTAGTGTGTCTTCTATCTGGTCCAGTGACCAAAGATAGTCTTTGCCCTCTTTGTCGTATGCATTTTGCAGTCCGGAGACCTCTACTCCGGAATTCATGATGTTGATGTCGTACACACCATCGCCGGCCACTACCGTGACCTTTACGCGTGCCGTTTGCTCCACGATGGGGTTCAGTTTCACGTACTGTACGCCGTTACTATCTACCGATTCCGGACTGATGTATTTATCACTCGCTTTGGTTTCTGTGTATCGGTTGTCTGTTGAGGCAAAGTAGACGCCGTTTTTTATGAACACCTTGTATGTGTTGTTTCCGTTCTCGGTTGTTTCTTGGAGTTCCAGGGCGGGGGACATGATGAGGAAACGGCAGGTATCTCCCACGGTTATGTACAGCGGACTGCCGTTTTCTTCAGTTTCAATATTCACCAGAGACAAGGTTCCGGTTTGGTCGTCCCTTTTTATTTGACAGGGGGAGAAGACGGGATATCCGTTGGTGTTGTATTTTACCTTATAGCCTCCCAATACCGGATCGCTGTATGTGTTGCCTTTTTTCTTTTGGGAGAGTAGCCACAGTAATGCTCCGTCTTTCAACGGTGTTTTCGTTAGCTGAGGTTTTTGTTCGTCGTTTAATCTCTTTTCCAGACTAACGGCTTCGTAAGCACGTGTTGTGGTGTTTTGTGGGGTCGCAAAGGTGTAGACTTCCGGGCACAAGAACTCCACTCGGACGGAGTCGCCGACTTTCGGGGCGGTGTCGTCTTCCACTATATAGACGGTTTCCGTGGTGCAGGCACAGAGTAGCACGGTGAGCAACAGAAGGCTCATCCGGGTGAGTAGGTTATTCATTCGTTTCATTCGTTGTTGGTGTTATATAGTTCTTGGAATTTGGATAGATGGGGATGGTTATGGTACCGCCGTCGTCCCAGTCCACGGGTCTTCCTTTTATTTCTATCTCACTCTTGTAGAATGTAAAGGTGATTTCGTAGGAGTCGCCGGCGGTGAGTT
>CAYSOK010000070.1:4778-8188 GCA_964432645.1 uncultured Bacteroidaceae bacterium
GGTTATTTTGGTGAGTATGTGTTTAAACTCCATCTGTTGGTTGTCTATGGGGTCTTTCTTAGAACCCTCCAGGGTTTTAGCAGAGACCATGACATCTCCTTTTCCTATCTCAGCCGTGTATTTTAGGTGCTGTCCCGGCTCTGTTCCGACATCCGTGAAGTCGCTTGAAGGATAGTATCCTGCGGCATATATGGACGAGTTGTTCTGTGGATAGTAGTACCAGGTATTAAAAGGAACGGTCGCGTAGGCGTCAATGGCATCGGTGGCGTCAAGGTAGAAGAAGGGGGGTGCAATCAACACCGAGTCATTAATTCCTTTGATGGGCGTCATATTCTTCTCGTCGTTAAAGTCCGCTTCCGTCCAAGCCACGAAGCGGGGGACATCTGTGGTGGAGGTTTCATCGGAGCGGGTTCCGGTGGATATGGAACTGATGCGTATGGGCACGTTGGCGGTTTCCGACGGTTCGTCTACCTCCACAACGGACTGAGTGCAGGCCGATGCCAGCACGCCACACAGAAGCATCTTGCTTGCGGTAAGGAGGGTGCGCTGTGTTTTGTTTCTTTTTTTCATACCATTCATACTCATGTTCATCCCTATGGATTAATCTCAATTTCTTGGCTTCCTGCAAGTTTCCAGGGGGTACTGATGCTCTTCACTTCTATGGGGAATTCGCCTAGACCGATGATTTGATCTACCAAAAGTCTATAGAAGAAGTTTCGACGTACTCCCCAATGCGTTCTTCCTACATAGCTAATATCCCCGGCGACTTCTACCTTTGACGATGTGTACGAGGTTCCCATGTCGGTGGCTATGTCCGGGTCTACATAGGCGGTATAGAAGTCGTAGCCTCCGTTATGTTTTTTGAAATCTTTTTCCGTTAATTGACCATTGGATTGTTCTATTGCTAATTGCATTCCGCTGTAGTTATAGAAACGGTATAGCCACGAAATCTCAAGTGTCTTGGCGGTCTCCTTTTCCGAATCGTTCATATCATCGTAGCGGATGATTCTTGACCAGTAGGTTCCATCGGTAATCGTGATTTCGTCCGTGGATTGATCTTTCAAAAGTGCATAAGCTGCATCAAAAGTTAGAACTTTATTTTTTTCCTCGGAATTTAAATTGGTAAAATCTCCGTTACTGTCCTTGTGCCATAAATATTTGGGTACAAAGGGCACTGCAATAACCATATAGGTGGATACCTTGTATGCCTTTTCGTCTATATCCTCTATGTCATCTTTATCGTTATACACTAGATTTTCCATGCAGTAGAGACCTTTCTTCATTTCTTTGGAGGCGTTTGAGGCAAGAGCTGTGCTGTAATTTCTCACAGGAGAAATACATCTTGGTGACTTGAGAAAACGAATTTGATCTTCGTCGCTCATCTTGTTGATGTCGTTGTACAAGAACTCTTCTAGAATACTTGATACGTTCTCTCTAGACAGAATGTCTCCAGCTAAATAATTAGGATCCTTATAGTAAATAATTCCGTTAAGGGTTTCGGTCTGTGCCATTACATACGCTTTTTTGTTCGTGGTGTTCAAGAAATAGCGTATGCTATCTTTCCTCGTCCATCCGTATTTGTTTTTACCTTCTGAATCCTTGTATAAGAACCTTTCCGTAGATTTTGTGTCATTATTATACACAGCGACAAGCAATTGCACTTTAGACACAACTCGCACCATTACGAAGGTATTTTTAGGCTTGAAGACATAATCGGCTTTGGCATCTACGCTTATGTCGATGTCTTGTCCTGTATCGCAAAACATGGCTATGTTGCTTCCGTAGCCATCGTCATCTACATCCATGACGCCTTGTACGGGTTGTTTGTAGATGTCTTGTTCCTCTAGAGAATAGGCACAATTGCTTCCATTCTTGAAGGCATCAATCTGTTTTCTGCGCAGATTGGCGCCCACGTAGATTCTTTTCTTTCCCGGCAATGTCTTTGCCAAGAATGAGATGCTGTATCCACTACTTGTGCTCGTCAAATCTTCGTAAACGAATGTTCGTACAAAGGTGACATCGCTCTCGGTGCCATCGCTGTTGATATCGGTAAAAAATACGGTGAGGGTGTTGATTTCCTTTTCATCACCGGTTTGGTATTCGGAGGCACGTGTGACCGCTTCGCTGCGTGTCTCCGTGTCGTCCTCGGTGTTGTCCAGGGTAACATAGAGACAGAAGCGGTAGGTACCTGCGGTGGTATCTTCCGGTGTCTCCAATCCTTCCCCATCCACATCAACGGCTTGTGTGGTGCACATGGTGAAGGCTAGGATACTGAGTAGTAGGAGCCAACAACCTCTCATCTTCTTTATGATTCGGAGTTTTACAGTTTCGCGTCGTTGTCTAGGCGCAGTACCCAGCCGTTCACGCTTATCCCCGTCAGGGTGTATCGGTCCGTGGTGGGGGTGGGATTGGCGGTGGCGGTTACGTAGAGCGTCACGTCGTAAGCATCTTCATAGTCCAGATACTGTTGGGGGGTGAGGCGGGCGTTGACTTTTTCGTTGTACATCTCGCGCACCATCAACAGATATTGAGTGAGGTTCACTTGGAGCAGGGTCTCGCCGGTGCTGCGCTCTCCTATGCGGAGGGTGAGGGGGGAGTCGGCAAACAAGCGAAGGGTGTTCAGTTCGGCTCGGACGTAGGGGTAGGCGATGCCTTCCACGGTCTCTTGGCTGAGGTGGTAGGCGGCGTAGGTCACTCGGGGGCTGTCGGCCACGGGCTGCATGCAGTAGTTGAATGTGCCGTCGGCTTGGAGCACTTCCACTTGGGTGTCTTGGTAGTCCGGGGTGGTGCCGTCGATGGTTTGCAACAGCACTACGAGGGAGTTGGTGAGCTTGATCATGGGGAGTTCTACGGTGGTGAGGTTGAGGTTCACCACGTCGACACCGCGTATTTCTCCTTGCCACAGGGGGGTGAGGGGAAGGTCGGTGGTGTGGTTCTCGGGGCAGCGCACTTGCAGGGTTCTGTCTTCCTTGGCGGTTGTGGCGGAGGGGGACAGCTGATAGGCGGTGTCGCGGGAGCCGGCGTAGGCCACCAGGTCATAGCGTCCGGAGTCGAGTGGAAGGGTGACGGTGTGTACGTCCTTGGGGTCTTCGGCTAGATTCAGGAGGATGGAGTCGACGGGTGTGCCGTCTGCGGAGCGGTAGACGTAGATGCGTAGGTCTTGCACGTCGCGATAGAAGGCATCGCTCTGTGCGGGTCCTATGCCGTCGGCGCTTCCGGCGGCTCGCACGAGGAGTGTGATGCCGGTGTCGCAGTCGGTGAGGTCGGCTTTCATCATGCTGCATGCTGCGGTGGTTGCAGTGGCGAGGGCCACTGCAACCGCGAGCATTATGCTATGAATCTTTTGTCGAAGCATCTTCTTTGGGTACTATTTGAGGGTGACATTGTAGTCGGTGCGTACTACCCAGTCG
>CAYSOK010000071.1:0-8020 GCA_964432645.1 uncultured Bacteroidaceae bacterium
TTACTACTCTTCTTTATAAATGAGTACGGTGGCGTAGGCGGAGATTCCCTCCTCTCTTCCGGTGAAACCTAATTTTTCGGTGGTGGTGGCTTTTATGGAAACGTCCTCCGGGTCGGCATTCATTACTTGTGCCAGACAGGATTGAATTTCCGGAATGCGTGACTTCATTTTGGGACGTTCGGCACATACGGTGGCGTCTATGTTGCCAAGTTTATAGCCTTTGGTGGCTATGAGGTCTATGGTTTTCTTTAGGAGAATTTTACTGTCTATGTTGTGAAATTCTTCTCCGGTGTCGGGGAAATGGTAACCTATGTCGCGCATGTTGGCGGCGCCTAATAGGGCATCGCATATGGCGTGAATCAATACGTCGGCGTCGCTGTGACCTAACAGGCCTTTGGTGTGGTCGAAGCGTATTCCGCCTAACCATAGTTCACGACCTTCTACCAGTTGGTGGACGTCGTAACCAAATCCTACTCTTATTTTTTGCATATATTTCTTTTTTTTTTGCCATGCGGGAGGGTCCACGTGCCGAGGGGGGTGAGGACGTTCCACGAAACGTCCCTACACAGTGGATACTCGCTCGGGGTTTATTGGGTGATGGGGATTATCGATTGCCGCGACCAAACAGGTCCTTTATGCCATCCAGGTCGAAGCCCAGGCTGAAACGGAGCGTCTGGTCCAAGGGGTTGCTCTGAGCGGTGGAAATGACGTATCCACAATCTATAGAGAAGACACTCATGCGAAAACCGGCACCTACGGTGAAGTACTTACGGTTACCCTTGTTCTGACTCTCGTGATGATATCCGGCACGTACCAGGAAACGGTCGTTGTAATTGTACTCGGCACCTATACTCCACTGAATCTCTTGCAACTCCTCCTTAAAACCACCGGGAGCGTCGCTGAAACTCTTGAAAATACCGGAAATGGAAGAGACGTCGTAATAGTCCTTCTGCAAACGCTGCTGATAATCCTCATCACTCTCATCGGACTGCTGTTGCGGATAGGTGGGAACGAGCAACTTGTTGGCATCGGCAGCTATGGAGAGACGGTTGTAATCGTCAAACGGAATCGTCAGGTTGACACCCAATCGCAAATTGGTAGGGATAAACTCGGAATTATCGTCTCCTCCAAAGGAGATTTTACTACCGATATTACTGATGTTCAAACCCAATCCCAAGCCATACTCACGATTGCCCATGACAAAATAATTGTTGTAGTAACAAGCAATATCGGCGGCAAAAGCGGAACCGGGAGTCACACCGTCATCGTACTTATCGTTCAAGTCGGAATAGATCCAACGCAAAGCTACGGCGGCAGAGAAGGTCTCGCTCAACATGCGAGAATAAGCCACATCTACAGACATTTCATAAGGTTTGATGGTGCTACCGGTACCGTCATAAGTCGTACTCACCTCACCCAAAGAGAAGTAACGCAAGGAACCGGAAACGGCTTGATAATCACCTATACGGTAGAAGCCCACCAAGTTGGCAAGGTCGATGTCCTTTACGATGGAACGCAGCCACGGTGTATAGTTGATGGCAGCTCCGGCACGCGCCACATTGAAAGGATACTTCGCGGGGTTCCAATACTGTGAACTAACATCCGCCTCGGTAGCGGCACCCACATCACCCATACCACCGGCACGAGCATCGGGAGCAATCATCTGAGAGGTTACGGAGGTGGTCACGGGGTTGAACATCTCTGTTTTTTCATCTGCCTTTCCTGCGACAAACGCACAGAGGGCCAGGCATAGGGCTATGGATTTATTATCTATTTTCTTCATTGGTTCTGTCTTCGTTGTATTTCTATCTATATAACTGAATTCTATTGCTTTTATTGCGTGTCAACGCATCTTTATGAACGCGGGAGTACCAACATCTTCTGCGTGCGGTAGTGCCAGTCGCCGTTGCTCTGCTGCACACCAAAGCGGAAGAGGTAGATGCCTTCGGTGTATTTTCCGGCGGTAGCGCTCCAGGGAAGGGTGTAGAGGGCATCGGTACCGTTGGTGGTGTATTTGTACTCATCCACCTTGCGTCCCATCAGGTCGTAAATCGCCAGAGAGTACTGCGTAATCGTGGCATCGCTTACGGAGAGAATAAAGGTGGTGCCCACACGGATGGGGTTGGAGGTGCTGTTTACGACAAAGATATCGTCGCCTACCTCGAAACTCAAACGGGCTACGGACACATTATTATATACATCCCATACGCGGAGACTCAAGGTGTGGGTTCCGGCAGAGAGAGTGGGCAGCGTGTACTCCAGCGAACCGGAGGTGTAACTGCCGAAATCAAAATTGAAGTAGTTGTTCAAGACATAAGGATTGGCGGTATCGTCGTCAATCACAAGTTCCATATCGTGACCTACGCCGGTGCCGGCAGTGTTGATTCCATCGGCATCCTCTACACGTGCCAAGAGTACGGCTGTGGTACCCACGGTAGAGAAGTTGGCGTTCTCGGCATTCAACCAAAGAGTGATCTCGGGACCTACGTTGCTGTCTTCCCAATCGCTATCGGTACCCCCCAAGATGAAATCCTCGAAGTTGGCATGCGCCTCCATACTGTGGTCGTTGTTTACGGCATAGAAGTTGATGCAACCACGCTCATCGGAGTAGTTCAAATCGAGTGGCACGGGGAAGGTGATGGAGAAGTTTCCCCCACGAATGGAGTCGGTACCGGAGAAGATGCGTTTGTCGTACTCGGTGTAAACAAAATTAGAACTAGCGGTTCCATCGTTGTTGCGACAAGTGATGGTACTCTTGCTGTCGAACACGGAGGGAGAAATCAGACCGCTGAACGACGGTTGCAGATTGCCCTCCTCATCCTCGATGTGTCCACTCACGCGAGCCACACCACCGGCAGAGAGTGTCTGCAGGTCCTCTTCGGCCAGGTCACCCTCTACCGCCACTCCGTTCAGAGAGTCCACCACCACACTGTAGGTGGGAGCGGTGAGCACCAGAGCCGGGTCACCCAAGAGAGAGAAGTGCAACTTATTGACCGTGTTGTCCGTATCCGTACTCGAACCGGAAACCAGCGCATTTTTGCTCAAACGCACGGCATCGCCCATGGAATAGCGTTTGTTGTTCTCATCGCGTCCCAAGAGATAGCGCATGAAACATTTGTTCATGGCACGGTTGTAGGAGGAGATGACGGTACGTGCGGTTCCATAGAAAGCGATGGCGGCACCGTTGGGATTGTTTACAGCGGTTTCGCCTATGTTTTCCTCTTGTCCGTCAAACGGCATGACATCGCACGCGGCAGTTATCCACAGCGGCATGCGGGGAGAGGAGAAGTTGCTGAAGTCCTGCAAGTTCAACACACGTTCGTGTGACAAACAGTAGGCAGCGCCGTGTCCGGTGTAGTTCATCACCAGGGCGCCCTCTTCCATTACCTTATTTATATCTTTTACCGCATCCGGATAGGCATTGCCGGTGGCAGATACCTCGCGGGTGTAGTTGTCAAAGAAGATGCGTTGTATTCTGTAGGAAGGGTAATTGCTCTCGATGGTAGAAATCACCTCGGTGGCATCCTGCATGTGGAGGTTGGCGTTTCCGTCATCGGCAATCATGCAGATGGTGTTCTTCCAGGAGCCTACATTGCTGTTGCTCATATAGGTTTCCACCTTGTCTACCAAGGCTTTGGCTTGCGATGCGGTACGTGCGGGGAAGCGTCCTACACCCACGTCCACCTTGTCCTTCAAGAGACTACCTCCCTCGCTATCGTCCAGGAGTCCGAAGTAGTCCTCCATGACATAGCTACGGGTCTCACTCAGAGACTCTTCCGACTGGAAGCAGAGCAAGAATTTCTTAGGGTCGTTGCCCACCCACTGCGTAGAGAGCATACGGTTGTCCCAGGCGCAATCGCCAAAGAGGAGGAGATAACGTGGAGCATCGTCCATGCTTTCGGCACGGTCGTAGTGCATCTTTAGGTATCTACGATACGCCATGGCATCGGGGGTACCGGAGGAGAACTCGTTGTAGAGTTTATCGGCAGACACTACTCGTACGCGCAGGCTGTCGTGTGAGAGGTGCAGGGCTGCCAGTCGCTCCGCCTGTTCGGTAAGTTCGCCGCTTTCGGGAACGATGATGACCATGTCCACGGGATCGGTCTCGCCGTGCAGGTCTTGGTTGGCTACGCTCCCCACAACCGTGACGGTCGGGAAGGTAGCATCCTTGGCAAACGCCACATAATTATAGGCTTGTGTATCTTTTCCGATGAAGCTGAAAAGGCTATCGGATACGGTTCCTTCCATCTGTGCTTCGGGGATGCCATGGGAGTTTAGACGCCACACCACCGTACTTCCGGAGGAGGCTTCGGTGATGATATAATTGCTGGCTATAGAGGCTTTTGAGGTGAAGGTGAAGAATGGATACTCGGAGGTGAGTTGCATCTTGCGCACGTAGTCCAACGCGGCATAGTCCAGACGTACGGGATAGGAGGTTCGCACACGTATTTGCAGAGTGGAACTTTCGCCGCCGGCTATGGGAGTGGAGGCGATGTATTCTCCACGCACGGCCTCCTGATACTGTGAGAGAGCACTCATGGAGAGTGTGGAGGTGAGGGTGGAATCGTCTACCGTAAAGAAGGCGAGTGAACGAGAATCGCCGGATCCTGCCATGGTTACCTGAAGGATGGCGTCTTGGGTTGAAGCTACCAACGGGGTGGCAAAGGTGATGGAGTTGGTGGAACCACCGTAGTTCTTGGACTCGTATAGGTCGCGTCCGCTGTGGTACCAGGCGTATTCATCGTTTTCATGAAGCACACGTCCACGGGTGGTGGTTACACGGGTGGCGGAAGTTCCCTCCAGAGAGGCTTCGGTGGGAAGGGTCGTGGGGGCATCGCCTTCGGTCAGGAAATAGTATCCGGCATTGGAATAGAAGTTGCGTACGCGTCGAGAGACATTGGCCACTCCGCTGAGTTTCTTGGCGGTGCTCCACTCCACGGGGCCGTTGCCGTAGAAGAGCAGTCCTTGGGTGGCATTGCGATAGAGAGGTACCTCACAGAGGTCGTCTATCACGTTGTCCATTTTTAGTTGTTCTGTCTGATAATGACCACCGTAGCCATAGAGTTTCACGCGGTCGGGATTGGTGAATCCCATGTTGGCGAGTTGCTGACGGGTGATGCAATAGATGCCGTCGGAGGGGATGGATATCTTCACCCACTTGCCGGATGCGAGCACGGAGTGTGCGGCATAGCGTTCGGTTTCTTCTTCGGAAACGGCGGCCAGGGCGTTCGCTCGGCTGATGGAGGTGAGGGTCTTGTTGAGTACCAACTTGGCATTGAGTAGTCTTTGATAGACGCCATCGCGGTAGACCACGGGTTGGATGATGACATCCAATTCGCCTTCGCGACGGGAGACGCCTACGAAGGTTTCTATGCGTGGCATCTCATCGAGTACCTCACGGGGGCCGGCGTTGGCGGTGAGGATGCGCTTGAGTGCTTCGGTCTCGTCGGCGGTCAGGGGTTCAAACTCGGGATATTCCAGTGACACGGAGTAGGTGTACTGTGTATAGTCGCTCGGTAGGGGTATCACTTCGGTATAGACAGGTATCACGCTATCAATGTGTTGCGTATTCCAGTCTATCTCTATCCAGTGTTGTGCATAGGTACTGAGTGTACACAGTAGGAGTTGCAGGAGCAACAGGGTTCTTCGTATCATTGTATCCACGGTTTTGTATTTTTATCGTACGTTAAATTCGAGCACTTTCTGCTCTTCGAGGTAGCCGGTGAGGTGTTGTCCTATCGATACGGGACCTACGCCTACGGGGGTTCCGGTGTAGAGGAGGTCGCCTATCTTGAGGGTCATGAAGCGGCTGACGTACTCTATGAGTGTGTCTACGTCGAAGAGCATATCGCCACTCCATCCTTTCTGCACGGTTTGTCCGTCTATGTCAAGGTGGAAGTTGACGTTTTGGATATCGGGTATCTGCGTTATGGGGACCCACTCTCCTATGACGGCGGAGTTGTCGAAGCCTTTGCAGAGTTCCCAGGGGAGTCCGTCGCGGCGGAAGCGTTCCTGTAGGTCGCGTGCCGTGAAGTCAATTCCAACGGTCACGGCATCGTAGTAGCGGTGTGCGAACCGTTTGGAGATGTTCTTGCCCAACCGTGAGATGCGTACCACGAGTTCGGTTTCGTACTCGCATCGCTCCGTGAAGTCGGGTATAAAGAAGGGTTTTCCATCCTTGAGCAGAGCTGAATCGGCTTTCGTAAAGATTACCGGCTCCTTATTTATTAACGTACTATGTAACTCTTTATTGTGTGCGGCATAGTTCATTCCTACTGCAATTATTTTCATACGGTCTTTTTTTTGTTTGTTTACAAGATACAAAGTTACGCAAAAATTTCATAAAGAACCATGCGGAAGGGGGATTTTTCACGTCCGAATAAAAAAAAAGCCGGTTCGTGGAATATGCCGCATGGTCTTATGATTCGTGGATGGATTCGCCATGCGGAGTGTCTCACGTGCCGGGGTTTTGAGGACGTTCCACGAAACGTCCCTACACTGTGGATGGCTCTCTCGTTATTGTTTACACAAATCCGAAACTTATAATACATTACACCACTTTTTAAGAAAAAAATTTGGCTATAACAAAGGAAAACGCTATCTTTGCAGATGAACTAACACGTTTTGAAATATGAATATTAGAGGTAAAAGGCTGTTATGTCTTTGCGCCGTAATGCTGTCTTGCAGCGTATTTGCGCAGAAACAAGAAGGGCACGCAACCTACTATTCGCATCGATTAACGGGTCGAAAGATGGCGAGTGGCATCCGCTATCATAAGGATAGTCTGTTTTGCGCCCATCGCACGTACCCCTACGGTACGTTGCTCAAAGTGACACACTTAGCCGATGGGAAGAGCGTTATTGTCAAGGTAACCGACCGGGGACCTTTCAGCAGTCGGTGCATCATAGATGTATCGTACGAGGCGGCACGCCAATTGGGCATCATCCGCAAAGGACGTGCCATGGTGAGTGTGGAACCGGTGAAAAACGATTGATAGAAGGGGACATTTCTCCCTTTTTATTCGTATCTTTGCAGCATGATTACGAATTTGTATTGTGATTATGCGGGATATATGCGTGAGAGATTTCCCAAGCATAAGGTTCAAAAGATTTCCATTAATGCGGGTTTCTCCTGCCCCAATCGCGATGGTAACGTGGGTTGGGGCGGATGCACGTATTGCAACAATCAGACGTTTAACCCTTCGTATTGCTGCACGGAACGGTCGGTGACGGAACAGCTGGAGGAGGGGAAACGATTCTTTGCTCGTAAATATCCGGAGATGAAGTATTTGGCTTATTTCCAGGCTTACACGAATACGTACGATAGGGAGGACCGACTGCGGTCTCTCTACGAGGAGGCACTGCGGGTGTCTGAGGTGGTGGGACTGGTGATTGGCACTCGTCCGGACTGTGTGTCGGAGGGGTTGCTGAAGTACTTGGAGGAGCTGAACCGAAGAACGTATGTGATGGTGGAGTACGGGATTGAGAGTACGTTCGACCGTACGTTGTTGCGGATAAACCGTGGACACGATTTTGCGTGTGCTGCGGAGAGTATCCGGCGAACGGCTGAGCGGGGAATCGACACATGTGGTCACATCATCTTGGGACTCCCCGGAGAAACGGCGGAGATGGTGGAGGAGGAGGCTGCACAGCTTTCCAACCTTCCGCTTACTACACTGAAACTGCACCAGTTACAACTCATCCAGGGCACTGCCATGGCTAGGGAGTATGCGGAACGTCCGGAGGATTTCAACTTGTTCGAAGTGGAGGATTACATTGATTGTGTGATTCGTTTTTTGGAGCATTTGCGTCCGGATATGGTGGTGGAACGTTTCACTTCGCAATCCCCGGCGGAGTTGCTTCTGCGTCCCAAATGGGGACTTAAGAACCATGAATTCGTGGATAAATTGAAAAAGGAGATGTTGAAACGTGGGACGTTCCAGGGGAGATTGTTTCAGAGATAATATACGAGAGAGCCATCCACAGTGTAGGGACGTTTCGTGGAACGTCCTCAAAAAAGC